>JAJZKS010000066.1 GCA_021850835.1 Thermoplasmata archaeon | reverse complement strand
AAGTTACCCTGAGATTTATGAAATGCAGGTCAAGGCAATTATAACCGCAGCCATCAAGGTCAAGGAGCAGGGGCACACCATTCTCCCAGAAATAATGATACCGCTGGTCGGGCACATGAATGAGCTTAAGCGTCTCAGGGAGAGGCTTGAAGAGGTAGCCAGAAAAGCCGCAGGAGACAATGACATCGATTATAAGTTCGGCACAATGATTGAAATCCCGAGAGCCTGCATTACTGCTGACAAGATTGCAGAATTCGCAGACTTCTTCTCTTTCGGCACAAATGACCTTACACAGATGACCTTCGGTTACAGCAGGGACGATGCTGAAGGGAAATTCCTTGCCAGCTACGTTGAAGAGGGAATACTCCCAACTGACCCATTTGCCACCGTGGATGAGGAAGGCGTCGGTGAACTCATGAAAATGGCGGTTGAAAGGGGCAGAAAAACCAACAGGAAACTTGAAGTGGGGATCTGTGGAGAACAGGGGGGCGACCCTTCAACCATCTATTTCTGCAACAGGATCGGGTTGGACTATGTTTCAGCTTCCCCCTACAGGATACCAATCGCAAGGCTCTCTGCTGCAAGGGCTGTTCTTGAGGGCAGGAAACGCTGAATTCCCTGAAGGCATCTAGACAGGTAAGCTGTGGACTTTTGTCGACTCCCCAGCTAATTCACCTCCCGGAAAATTTTCGTACAAAAGATGATATTTAAAGTTGCAATGGGGAGGCATAATGGTTTTCGCTGACCTAGGGGATTATCTGGACGCACTTCGTGTGAAGTCTATGCTCAGGGATGTAGATGTCCCTGTAGATCCAGATCTGGAACTGACCCACATATTGAGCGAGGAGCAGAGGGTGGGAAAGAAGACGACCATTCTCTTCAACAAAGTCAGGGGGTCCGATATACCAGCCGTAGGCAACCTTTTCTCCGATTGGGAGAGAATGAAAATGGTTCTGGGGGATGAACCCGAGAATATTGGGAACAGGCTACTTGGCCTGGTACAGGTCCCAAGCGATACCGATTCACTTATATCCAAAGGCCTGCAGATGATGAAAGAGCTGGGGGGCATAAAACCCAAGGTCTCCTCTTCCATGGGATCATCTCACACCATCATTGAAAAACCTGAACTTTCCAGGTACCCTATATGCAAAACCTGGCCGGGAGATGCAGGCAGGTTCATCACTTTGCCTGTAGTTGTGTCACGGGATCCCGAAACTGGGCACCGTAATGTTGGCATGTACAGGCTACAACTATATGATGACGAAACCCTTGGGATGCACTGGCAGATACATAAGGGCGGTGCAGAACACTATCACGATTACTCAGAAAAGAAGAAGCCAATGGAAGTCGCCGTGGTCCTTGGAACAGATCCACTGACAATCTTCTCCGCTGTTGCTCCGCTTCCAAATGGACTTGATGAATTTTCCTTTGCAGGCCTTGTTTCAAGAAAAAAGATGGAACTCACACAGGGACAGACTGTCGACCTGCAATACCCGAGGAACGCGGAAATTGTTCTGGAAGGAATTGTTGATCCCGCTGAAACGAGGCTGGAAGGTCCATTTGGAGACCACACTGGCTATTATTCCCTGGAAGAACAGTTTCCTGTTTTCCACGTGAAGAGGGTTATAGAGAAGAAGAACCCCATCTATCCCACCAGCATAGTTGGGAAGCTATGGCACGAGGACGTAATAATTGGAAAAGCCATAGAAAGGATGTTTCTGCCCATTATCAGGTTCCAGATCCCTGAGATAATGGATATGAATACCATGGAAGAGGCGGTCTTCCACAATATGGTTGTGGTTTCCATAAGGAAAAGGTATCCGGGGCAGGCCAAGAAAGTAATGTTCGCATTGTGGGGGCTTGGCCAGCTAATGTTTTCAAAAATAATTGTTGTTGTGGATTCAGACATTGACGTCCATGACAGAAAACAGGTAATATGGGCCATGAGCACCAGAATAGACCCCCAGAGGGATGTGTTTATTGTGCCTGGAACAGTAACTGACAGCCTGGATCACGCATCCCAACAGTTTAATTACGGTTCAAAAATGGGCATTGATGCCACACGTAAGGGACAGGCCGAAGGCTTCACCAGAAACTGGCCAGAAGTGATGGATGTGCCTGAAGAAATTAAAGATACAGTAAGGAAAAGATGGAGAGAATACGGATTATGAAGCTTAAGGACATTGTGGAGTACATAAAGCTGGAACACACGGTTTTCGACCTGCCTTTTGTATTCAGCGGCGCGGTGCTTGCATCGGCGGGGCATTATGACTATGTGAAGCTTCTGCTCATACTTGTAGCAACAACATTTGCAAGGGCAACCGCAATGTCTGTAAACAGGATTGAGGGACTCAAGTTTGACAGGCTCAACCCCAGGAAGAGAGAGTGGCTCCTCGTCACTGGAAAGATGAGGGTCAGCACTGCTGTCGCCCTAACACTCATCTTCGGGGCAATATTCGAGATTTCAGCCTTCCTCCTCAACTCCTTCGTGTTCATCCTTTCGCCAATAGTCCTTTTCCTCTTTGTTACGGATCCATTCCTGAAGAGGATAACCCCGTGGAGGCACATCTACATGGGCCTGACCATTGGAGTGGGAGTTCTTGCAGGCTATCTTGCAATCATGCCCGCCTTCCCGCACACATGGCCTCTTTACCTCATATTCTTCGCTTCATCCCTCTGGATTGCCGGATTCGACATGATCTACACCATACCAGACATGGAGCATGACCGGACCCTTGGCCTCAGGACAGTGATGACAGATTACGGAATCAAGAGGGGGCTGCTCCTTTCAAACCTTATCCATGCCCTGACGTTTGCATTCTTCCTTATCCTTGGCTTCTACCTGAGATCAGTGTTCTATTTCCTTTCGCTTATACCCATTTCCATACTGATCTTCTACCAGCATTACATAGTAAACCCGGACGACCCCAGAAGCATCAAGGTATCTTTCCAGAATTCCAACACCTTTATCGGCTTCATTTTCCTCATTGGGGTACTGCTGTCGGTTGGCTCTCAGGCACTCTGATCCAGGGTGTCCTGCTGAATGTCAGGCTCCCTTCGGGCCGCCATCCTGGAAAAGGCAAGGAACAGTGCTATGCCCGCAATTCCAAAAAGGTCCATGGTGGACCACAGCTTCAGGCCATTGAATGAATAAAGCGAGATAAGAAATGTTCCCACTGACGGGCCGAATGCCCTTCCAGATGAGTTCATCATCCCCATGAATCCGAGGTACCGGGCAAGCTTGTCACTTGGCGCTATCTTTGAAACAATGCTGTTCATTACCGGAGATACAAGATTTTCACCAATTGTTATGATGAGCATGTCTCCCATGAGATCCGCAAGGTTTGAGGAGAAACCTACAAAAAGATACCCTATGGCATAGGCAGCTGTACCCAGTATCATTGAGAGGATTTCCGGATACCGTTTCATGAGATTGGTGATAGGATACTGGCCTATGACCACGACAACCCCGTTTACTGCGTAAATGTAACCGATGTAGCTTGTGGGGATGGAGACACTGCCCTTTATGAAAACCGGAAGAGTGACCGAGAACTGGGATGAAACCAGTGTGAGAAAGAATGTCCCCACTGTGAAGACTATAAGAAACCGGTCATAAGAGATAATACTGATCTTGCCGGTTTTCCTGATGCTCTCACTCTTCCGTCTTTCTTTCCACCGATCCTTTACCATGTACAGGACCATGAGGCCCTGAATTACGCTGCATGCAGTTATGAGGATAAAAATCCAGAATATTCCACTGTCATATATGAATGCCCCGCTGAGTGGGCCTATGGCCCATCCGAGGTTTGACATTATCCTGTACACCACGTAACCATTGGTCCTATCCGCAGGCGATGTTACGTCAGCAACAAGGGCATTGGCCGATGGGAATATCAGCGAACCCCCGGCTGAAGTGAAAATGAAAACTGCAACAATAGCAAGTGTGGGGGCCGAATAATGCAGCAGGATTGCAACAGCCAGGAACAGCGCTCCGGAAAGGCCGCTTCCCAGGATGAGAACTTTCTTCCTCCCTATCATGTCAGCAAGGGCCCCGCCACCAATACTGAAGACAATGGAAACTATTGACCCGAGGGTAAATATTACACCTACAAAATAAACAGGGACGCCAAGGGTATTATTGAGAAATATGGCCATATATGGCCAGGTGGCTCCAAAGCCGATGGAACGTATGCCTGAAGCTACACTCACTCCCCATAGCTCCCTGTTCCCCAGTTGGAACCTGTCCTTCAACTCTTCAAACGGCGTATGGGGGTACCACAGGGGCCCTTAAAAACATTGGGAAAAGTTCATTCTGGAGTAATTTACTCTGAGCAGTTCAGGAGAAATAAAGGCCTTTGGCAACAAGTTTTCCAAGGGCACTTTTCTTGAGGGTCACGGAAAGCCTATCCCTGTCTATGTACATCTGGACAGGCGGGTCGATTGCCAGGAAATACCCGTCCCCTGCATATATCCTGTATGACTGGTCAGGCACCTGTGCAACCTCAACAATGCCAACAGGTATCCTTTCGCAGTCAACATCGTTGCAGGGCCCGGCAACAGTCTCCATCCTGATGATTATGTAATACCCCTTTTCCCCGTACTCCCTGAGTGAACGGTCTATGGTGACCTTTCCTTTTCCAACTGGAATGGTTGTGCTGCTTTCCATATTTACTGAGGGAATTTTTTCCGGTAGGTTTCCATGGATTCCTTGATTTCCTTAATTGCAAAATCCTTGCCTTCCCAGCCTAGGACTTCAGTCTTCTTGTTCTCAAGGATCTTGTAAGTCTGGAAGAAGTTGGCTATTTCCTTCAAGGTGTGCTCAGGCAGATCGCTGTAGCTCTTTACGTGTTTGTATCTGGGGTCGCCCTCTGCAACCATGAGGATCTTGTTGTCCTGGTCCCCCTGGTCTATCATCTTCATAACTCCAACGGGCCTAGCTTCAATTATTATTCCCGGGTAAGTGGGTTCACTTGTCAGAACCATTGCATCCAGGGGATCGCCATCTGCATAAAGGGTCTGTGGAACTGCACCATACTCAATGGGATACATCACAGATGAGTGCAGCACCCTGTCAAGTACAACCCCGGGGAACTTCTTTGAAATCTCGAACTTGTTCTTGCTGCCCTTAGGAGTCTCGACTATTACGTAAAGGTGTTCAGGTGGTTCGGGCCCAGCAGAAATTGTATGCCAGTAGCTGTTGTTTTTTTCCATTGCTACAACATGCCACAAGCATATATATCCATTATTTCAGGGAGACCCTCATGCTTCACATTTATGAGATAGCAGGTCATGTGCGTATTGCAATGGCCGGAAAAAGATTCACCGCCTACAGCCCTTTCAGGGTAAGCTTTGGCGGTGGAGGCACTGACATTTCGCCCTTCTGCGACAAGTATGGGGGAGCAGTGGTCAACACTGCAATAGACAGGGGAGTTACGGTCATTTATACACCGGATGATTATGATCTGGAAATATCTTCACGGGATTTCCTCAAGAGCATCCTTATTGGAAAGGGAACCGGTGACAATGAAGTGCTTAGCAAGATGTCAAGACTCCTTGAGAGCCGGGGAATCTCCAAAGGCCGTATTGCTATTAACAGCGGTGTGCCCCCTGGATCCGGCCTCGGATCATCAAGTGCCCTTACCACTGCACTTCTAAAACTCATTTACCTTATTCAGGGGAAGACTGTGGATCCATGGAGCCTTGCAAGGGAAGCTTTCAGCCTTGAGCATGATTATTTTGGCATCACCCTGGGAAAACAGGATCCATTCGCTGTAAGCCTCGGAAATTTCAAGTATATGGAATTTGCCCCAGGGAAGGAACAGTCAACCGATCTTTCACAATACCAGAATTTCATGGCAGAACTTGAGAAGCGAACCCTTCTGGTGTACACTGGCAACACCAGGGAAAGCACTTCTGTTTTACAGGAGCAGGTGGAAAAATCTCGTGACGGGGACAGTGACTTAGTTTCTAACCTGAAAGTCATGAAGAATCTTGCAACTGAAATGAGGGATTCCGTAATTTCAGGGAACTTTGAAGGCTTCTCCTCTGCGGTGAATGCAGGCTGGCACATAAAGAAACAGCTTGGAAAGAAGGTGTCCAATGAAAGGATCGATTCCCTTATCTCTTTCGCAGTTGAAAACGGTGCCCAGGCAGCAAAACTAATGGGTGGAGGTTCAGACGGGTTTCTTCTGGTAATAAGCAGGCATGACAGCGTCCAGCAGCTACAGAAAGCCCTGATGGATACCTCTAATTTTGTCGTCAGGGTCTCCTTTGACAGGAATGGCACGCGGACATACCAATCCGAAGTAGTTGAATAACAACCGTTATAGGGGAAATCACAGTTTTAATCCAGCTTCATTGCCAAAAAGGGACAAAACCTGAAAATATTAGGTATGGGCTTAATACGCCATCAACAACTGAAATTATGGTTGAACTTGTTTAATAATCTCCTCAGCCCCAATGCAATTGCAGTTATAGGCGCATCCCCTGACCGTTCAAAGATTGGAAATGCGGTGCTGGAAAACCTTGTGAACCAGGGATTCCTTGGCAAGATTTACCCCATAAACCCCTCATATGAAGAGATCCTTGGGCTGAAATGCTATGCGGATATTTCCTCGGTGCCGGAAAAAGTGAATCTCGCAGTCATTGCACTTCCCGCAAGGCTTGCACCTTCCGTCCTGCAGGAATGCGTCCAGAGGGATGTTGAATTTGTCATAATAGTCGCAGGGGGTTTTTCAGAACTTGGAGAAGAAGGCAAGATACTTGAAGACAGCCTCAAAGAAAAGCTGAAAGGGACAAAAACAAGGCTCATCGGGCCAAACACGGTTGGAGTACTTTTCCCTCATTCCAAGGTGAATACTGCACTGACACCCGGAGAAAGGATCTGGTTCCCGGGAGAGGGCCAGATAGGTTTCATCTCCCAGAGTGGTGCCCTTGGGCTGCTTGTCATGGATTCCCTGGCAGAAAACGGCACAGGAATATCAGGTTTCGTGAACATAGGTAACCGCGCGGATATTGATGAAGATGACCTGATGGAAATGTTCCTGGAACATGATGAGACCAGGTCCATTGTTGCATATTTGGAGAGCATCTCTAACGGAGAGAAGTTTTTCAGGACAATAAAGCATGTAAACATGAAGAAGCCAGTTACGATCCTTAAAACTGGAAGGACACGTGAAGCATCGACAGCAGCTTCATTCCATACAGGAGCACTTGCCACAGACGACAGGGTTCTTGACGGAATTATGAGGCAGGTTGGGGTTGTGCGTGCCTACAGTGAGGTTGAACTCCTTGACTTCGGCCGGGCACTTGCTTATGCCAGGCCGCTGGAGGGGAAGAGGATTGCAGTTCTGACCACCGCGGGAGGGGTTGGAGTGCTTACCACTGACCTGCTCACATCTGAGGATTCGAGACCTGCACTTGCAATGGCTAGATTCAGCCAGGAAGAAATCGGCAAGTTGAAACAGCACGCACTGCCAATTGCCTCCCTGAACAATCCCATTGACCTAACTGCTGATGGGAGTACCCAGTCCTATGCTTCAATCCTTGAAATCCTGGTTGAATCAGAGAATGTGGATGGAATTATCGCTTATGCTCTGCCACAGACCCCGAAGATAGATACTTCAGTGATCGGGCCAATTGCTGAAGCATCCAGGAAAAAGACAGTTGTGGTGGGAGTGATTGGAAACAGGCTTACAGGTAAACTGATGGTCGAATTTGAAAAGGCAGGGATACCTGCTTACCCATCTGTGCAGAGAACCGTATCGGCAATGAAAGCACTTTACCTGAGAAATATCTACTTGGGGAGGCTGTTGAATGACCACTGAGATAGAGATGAAACCGGGAATAAGAAATATCACGGAATTTGAAGCCAAGGCCATTCTCAGGGAATACGGAATCACTGCACCGAGGGGAATCGTCTTTGAAACACTGCCTGATAAAATAGAGCTCAGGTTTCCGCTTGTGCTGAAAGTCTCTGACGCTTCAATCATCCACAAGAGCGACGTGGGCGGGGTGAAGGCTGGAATAATGGGGACTTATGATCTCCTGGAAGAATACGGCGCAATGAAAAAGAGGTTCCCGCACTCAGAATTCCTCCTGGAAGAGATGGCACCCAAGGGGGTAGAGTTCATTGTTGGAGTGACCCGGGATCCGGTCTTCGGACCGGTAATAATGCTGGGAACCGGCGGAATATACACTGAACTGTACCATGATGTCGCTTTCAGGAAACTCCCAATCGGCAGGCCGGATGCGCTTGACATGATACAGGAAATTAGGTCTGGAGTTTTCTGCAAAGGATTCAGGGGCACGAAGATAGATTGTGAAAAAATTGCTGACCTTCTCCTTAA
The DNA here is from genome assembly GCA_021850835.1 of Thermoplasmata archaeon. Next base: position 166 of record JAJZKS010000066.1, on the reverse strand, counting down.
AGTGAGTGGCATGATTTCTGGAGGCAAACTAGATATCCTATCAATGGACCTCAATCCTGTGATTGTGTCTGCGGCTGGAGCTGTCGCAGCAGATGCAAAAATCTCATTTCCAGTGTGAGAACAGAATAATATACCATGATACTCATTGTCATCATAAGTTCTTTTT
>JAJZKS010000065.1 GCA_021850835.1 Thermoplasmata archaeon | reverse complement strand
AAATTGGTGTATGATTTTAGCGAAGGAAGCCGAGAAATGGTAGATATCCTCGGAGGAAAGGGCGCCGGGCTTGCTGAGATGGCCAGAATTGGACTCGTTGTGCCCCCGGGATTCACGGTCTCCACTGAGGCTTGTGTGGAATACCTGAATACTGGCGAAGTCAAGGATTCGCTCTGGAGGGAAATACTGGAGCACCTGTCCACCCTGGAGAAAACTTCCGGCAAAAAATTCGGCGGCAAACAGAACCCGCTCCTGGTATCCGTCAGGTCAGGTGCTGCAATAAGCATGCCTGGAATGATGGATACTATACTCAACGTGGGGCTCAATGATGAAACGGTCAAGGCCCTTTCAGAACTTACCAAGAATGAGAGGTTTGCATACGATTCATACAGAAGGCTTATCCAAATGTTCGGGGAGGTCGTCCTCAGCATCCCCCATGAGGAATTCGAGGAAAGGCTCTCCGAGATCAAGAGGCACAATGGCGTAAAAGGTGACAATGAACTCAACGCAGATGCCCTTAAGGCTGTTATAAAAGAATATATTGTGGTGTACGGAAAGTTCAAGCAGAAATTCCCGCAGGATCCCCTTATGCAGCTTAGGGTCGCCGTGGAGGCCGTATTCAAGTCATGGAATGCAGAGAGGGCCAAGACATACAGGCAGCTCAATGACATACCGGAGACACTTGGAACTGCCGTGAGTGTTGTATCAATGGTGTTTGGCAACATGGGCGACGATTCCGCCACTGGAGTTGCATTTACGAGGGACCCAAACAACGGTGACAAGAGGATTTTTGCGGAATACCTCACAAACGCACAGGGGGAGGATGTCGTTGCAGGAATCAGGACCCCTAGGGAAATCAAGGACCTCCAGAAGGAGATGCCTAAGGCATACGATGACCTCATTAGGTCTGCTGAGACCCTTGAGAAACACTACAGGGATATGCAGGATATTGAATTCACCATAGAGAAAGGGAAATTCTACCTTCTTCAGACGCGAAACGGCAAAAGAAGCGCAAAAGCCGCTGTAAAAATGGCAGTTGACCTTGTCAACGAAGGGTTGATCGATGACAAGGAGGCCATATTGAGGGTTACACCGCAAGTTCTTGACACCCTTCTCCACCCGCAGGTCAAGTACAACGGGACGGAAAAAGTACTGGGAAAAGGGCTGGCCGCATCTCCTGGAGCAGCATATGGAACAATAGTGTTCTCATCTGAGAAGGCCGTGGAGCTTGCCAAGGAGAAAAAGAAGCTTGTGCTTGTTCGACCTGAAACAACCGCCGACGACGTGAGAGGAATGTCGGTTTCACAGGGTTTCCTCACGCAGAAAGGAGGAATGACATCCCACGCAGCAGTGGTTGCCAGGGCAATGGGCAAACCTGCGGTAGTTGGGGTGGAAAGCATGACCGTAAATCTCAGGGAACAGACCCTGAGGATAGGCGATGAGGTGTTCAGGGAAGGCGATACCATCACAGTGGATGGAACCAACGGGCAGTTCCTCCTAGGAGAAGCCTCCCTGGAAACTGCGTCCATAACCCCCGAAGCTCAGGTTCTGCTTAAGTGGTGTGACTCTTACAGGAAACTCGGAGTAAGGGCAAATGCAAACACCCCACTGGAAGCGAGAATTGCCAGGGAAAACGGCGCCGAGGGAATTGGACTGGCAAGGACTGAGAGGATGTTCCTGGGAAATGAGAGAATCCCCATTATGAGAGCCATGATCATGAGCACATCACTGGCTGATCGCCTGAAGTACCTGGACCAGCTATTGCCCATGCAGGTCGCAGATTTCACTGAATTCCTTAGAACCATGGACGGTTATCCTGTCATCATAAGGCTGCTTGACCCGCCACTGCATGAATTCCTTCCAGACAAGGAAGAAATTCTCACAGAAATATTCGACCTCAAGCTCAAGCTTGGAAACACCAAGGATTCAAAGGAACTTGATGATATAATAGGAAAGCTTGCAGAGCTGAGGGAACTCCTGCAGACTGTCAAGAACCTTGAAGAATTCAACCCAATGCTGGGATTCAGGGGCTGCAGGCTTGGCCTGAGCTATCCGGAAATATATGAGATGCAGGTGAAGGCCATCATAACTGCCGCCATTAAGGTAAAGGAGCAGGGTCACACAATACTCCCGGAAATTATGATACCACTCGTGGGACACCCCAATGAGCTGAAACGCCTCAGGGAGAGGCTTGAGGAAGTTGCAAAGAAGGCAGCAGGCGAGAATGGCGTTGAATACATGTTCGGAACAATGATTGAGATACCGAGGGCATGCCTGACTGCAGACAAGATTGCCGAATTTGCGGACTTCTTTTCATTCGGGACCAATGACCTGACGCAGATGACCTTCGGATACAGCAGGGACGATGCAGAGGGGAAATTCCTTGCAAGCTATGTTGAGGAGGGCATACTGCCAACCGATCCCTTTGCAACAGTGGATGAAGAAGGAGTTGGGGAGCTCATGAAGATGGCCGTAGAAAAGGGAAGGAAGACAAACCGGAAACTTGAGGTTGGAATCTGCGGTGAACAGGGCGGAGACCCATCCACAATCAACTTCTGCCACAGAATTGGTCTCAACTACGTTTCCGCATCTCCTTACAGGATACCTATTGCAAGGCTTTCCGCAGCAAGGGCAGCAATCCTCGGCAAGAAGAGCTGATTTCGGCAAAGAGTTCATTCCAGGGGCTCCAGATGGTGTCTGCTGCCCCTACTTTTTCTCTTATATAGATGAATAAGCGCAAAAGATGATATTTAAAGTTGCAATGAGGTCCCATCATGGTTTTTGCTGACCTTGGAGAGTACCTAGACACCCTTAGATCCAAATCACTGCTCAGGGAAGTGAATGTGCAGGTAGACCCTGAACTGGAACTGACTCACATACTTAGTGAGGAGCAGCGAATAGGGAAAAAGATGACGCTTCTCTTTGACAGCGTCAAGGGGTCGGATATCCGGGCAGTTGGAAACCTTTTCTCAGACTGGGCAAGAATGAAGATGGTCCTTGGGGATGAGCCTGAAGACATTGGCAACAGGCTCCTTGGGCTTGTTCAGGTACCAAGCGATACTGATTCACTTATTTCCAAGGGGCTGCAGATGATGAAGGAGCTGGGTGGCATCAAGCCAAAGGTTTCCTCTTCCATGGGCTCCTCGCACACAGTTATTGACAAGCCAGAACTTTCTAAATATCCCATCTGCAAGACCTGGCCAGGAGATGCAGGAAAATTCATCACTCTGCCCGTTGTTGTATCCAGGGACCCAACTACGGGACATCGCAACGTTGGAATGTACAGGCTCCAGGTATTCGATGACGAGACGCTGGGAATGCACTGGCAGATCCACAAAGGTGGCGCAGAGCATTATCATGGCTACGCAGAAAATAAGAGGCGCATGGATGTGGCCGTAGTCCTTGGAACTGATCCACTCACAATATTTTCAGCAGTTGCTCCACTTCCAAACGGGCTTGATGAATTTTCCTTTGCAGGCCTGGTTTCCAGGAAAAAGATGGAACTTGCCCAGGGGCAGACCGTTGACCTTCAGTACCCAAGGAACGCTGAAATCGTCCTGGAAGGCTATGTGGACCCGTCCGAAACAAGGCTTGAAGGCCCATTTGGCGACCACACCGGCTACTATTCACTGGAAGAACAGTTTCCTGTCTTCCATGTGAAGAGAGTAATTGAAAAGAAGAACCCAATCTATCCAACTAGCATTGTTGGGAAACTCTGGCATGAGGACGTTATCATCGGGAAAGCCATAGAAAGGATGTTTCTCCCAATTATCAAGTTCCAGATTCCTGAGATAGTTGACATGAATACAATGGAAGAGGCCGTTTTCCATAACATGGTAATTGTTTCAATAAAGAAGAGATACCCGGGCCAGGCAAAGAAAGTCATGTTTGCGCTCTGGGGCCTTGGGCAACTCATGTTTTCGAAGATCATAGTGGTGGTTGATTCTGACATAGATGTCCATGACAGGAAGCAGGTCATCTGGGCTCTCAGCACAAGAATTGACCCGCAGAGGGATGTATTTGTAGTTCCAGGCACCGTTACAGACAGCCTGGACCATGCATCGCAACAGTTTAATTACGGTTCTAAAATGGGTATTGACGCAACTAGAAAGGGCGAGGCTGAAGGCTTCACCAGGAATTGGCCTGAAGTAATGGACGTCCCAGAAGAAGTTAAAGAAACAGTCAGCAAGAGATGGAGAGAGTACGGACTATGAAACTGAAGGAAATTGTAGATTACATCAAGCTAGAACATACCGTTTTTGATCTGCCCTTTGTATTCAGCGGAGCCGTTCTTGCTTCAGCCGGGCATTACGATTACCTCAAGCTTCTTCTCATTCTGGTGGCAACTACCTTTGCAAGGGCAACTGCAATGTCGGTGAACAGGATTGAGGGCCTTAAATTTGACAGGTTGAACCCGAGGAAAAAGGAATGGTTACTCGTCACGGGCAGGATGAAGGTCAGCACAGCAGTCACCCTGACCCTAGTGTTTGGGTCCATATTTGAAATATCAGCCTACCTGCTCAACTCGTTCGTGTTCCTGCTTTCACCCATAGTCCTGTTCCTGTTTGTCACAGATCCTTTCCTTAAGAGGATAACCCCGTGGAGGCACATTTACATGGGCCTTACCATAGGAGTTGGCGTGCTCGCAGGATACCTTGCAATCACACCCGCGTTCCCTCACGCCTGGCCACTTTACCTGATATTCCTTGCATCATCGCTATGGATTGCAGGCTTTGACATGATCTATACTATTCCTGACATGGAACATGACAGGACCCTAGGTCTGAGAACTGTAATGACAGACTTCGGAATAAAGAGGGGCTTGCTCCTTTCCAACCTGGTCCACGCGCTTACCTTTACATTCTTTCTCATACTGGGCTTCTACCTTAAGTCCGTATTTTACTTCCTGTCTTTAATACCAATATCAATCCTGATCTTCTACCAGCATTATATCGTAAACCCGGATGACCCCAGAAGCATCAAGGTATCATTCCAGAACTCCAACACATTCATCGGTTTCATTTTCCTCATTGGGGTACTCCTTTCGGTAGGCTCTCAGGCTTTCTGATCCACTGCATCCATGCTGATTTCAGGAGCCACTTTCCTTGAAACCATCCGGGAGAAGGCAAGAAACATCGCGATTCCAACAATGCCAAATATATCCATTGTTGACCACAGCCTGAGGCCGTTGAACGCATAGAGAGAAATAAGGAACGTACCAACCGATGGGCCGAATGCCCTTCCTGAAGAGTTCATCATTCCCATGAACCCAAGATATCTGGCCAGTTTGTCCCTTGGTGCTATCTTGGAAACGATGCTGTTCATAACAGGCGATACAAGGTTTTCCCCAATTGTTATTATGAGCATGTCGCCCATTAGGTCGAACAGGCTGGAAGAGAATCCCACGAGAAAGTAACCAATGGCATAGAAGGCTGTTCCAAGAATCATTGAGGCAATTTCCGGATACCGTTTCATGAGGTTTGTGATTGGATACTGGCCCACGACAACCACGACTCCGTTCACAGCATAGATGAATCCGATGTAACTTGTTGGAATTGCTGAACTGCCTTTTATGTAAACAGGAAGAGTAACTGAAAACTGTGAGGAGACGAGAGTCAGGAAGAAAGTTCCCACTGTGAAGACGATGAGGAACCGGTCGAATGAAAGGATGCTGATCCTGTGTGTTTTTGTGAGGCTCTCCTTCTTGCTCCTTTCCTTCCACCTGTCCTTTACCATGAACAGGACCATGAGCCCCTGGATAATGCTGCAGGCAGTTATTAGAATGAAGATCCAGAATATCCCCGCATCATAGATGAAAGCACCGCTCAGAGGGCCTATTGCCCATCCCAGATTCGACAAGATCCTGTAAACAACATAACCGTTCGTCCTCTCAGCAGGGGTCGTGACATCAGCGACCAGTGCATTTGCTGAGGGGAATATAAGCGAGCCTCCTGCTGAAGTGAATATGAAAACAGTAACGATCAGATAGGTTGGAGATGCTTCCTTAAGAAGAAGGGCAACGGACAGGAACAGAAGTCCTGAAATAATGCTTCCGATGAGAAGTACCTTCTTCCTTCCTATTAGATCTGCAAGGGCACCGCCAACAATGCTGAACAGTATTGATACCATGGAGCCAAGTGTGAAAATTATGCCCACAAAGTACACCGGCACGCCAAGGGTCTGGTTGAGAAATATAGCCATGTAGGGCCAGGTGGCGCCGAAGCCTATGGACCGGATGCCAGATGCGGCACTCACTGCCCATAGCTCCCTGTTCCCTAGCTGGAACCTATTCCGTATTGTTTCAGATGGCGTGATGGGGTACCGCAGATACCCTTAAAAACATTGGCAGAAGCAATTACTGGCGAAGAAATCAGCCTTGTGGCCTAAGAAAAAATCAGGCCCTTTGCAACGAGTTTGCCCAGGGGGCTCTTTTTCAATGTGACTGATAACCTGTCCCTGTCGATGTACATCTGTACTGGGGGGTCAATTGCAAGGAAATAACCGTCTCCGGCAAAAACCTTGAATGAGGGGTCAGGCCTCTGCGTGGTTTCAACAATGCCCACGGGTATCCTTTCGCAATCAACATCATTGCATGGGCCTGCAATGGTCTCCATTCTGATGATGATGTAATACCCCTTCTCTGCAAATTCCCTGAGGGATCGGTCGATTGTTACCCTTCCTTTCCCCACAGGTATTGTAGTGCTGTTTTCCATACTTATTACGGGAACTGTTTTTTGTATGCTTCCATGGATTCCTTGATTTCCTTTATCGCGAAATCCCCATCTTCCCACCCAAGAACCTCTGTCTTCTTGTTCTCCAGGATCTTGTATGTCTGGAAAAAGTTTGCAATTTCCTTGAGCGTGTGCTCTGGAAGGTCCTTGTATGTCTTTATGTGCTTGAACCTCGGATCGCCCTCTGCAACCATGAGAATCTTGTTGTCCTTATCCCCCTGGTCCATCATCTTCATTACGCCAACAGGCCTTGCCTCGATGACTATTCCAGGATACGTCGGCTCGCTTGTGAGCACCATCGCGTCCAGCGGGTCACCGTCGGCATAAAGCGTCTGTGCGACTGCCCCATACTCTATGGGATACATGACAGATGAGTGGAGGACCCTGTCAAGTACCACACCGGGAAACTTCTTTGATATCTCGAACTTGTTTTTGCTGCCCCTCGGAGTCTCAATTATGACATAGAGATGTTCAGGGGGGTTAGGTCCAGCCGGTAATGCATGCCAGTAGCTGTTGTTCTTTTCCATTGATTCATCATGCTTCAAGCATATATATCCGTTATTTTCACAATAAGTTTATAGGGGAAGTTTATGAAATAGCTGGTCATATGCCACATGCAATGGCCGGAAAGAGGTACGCAGCCTACAGCCCGTTCAGGATAAGTTTCGGAGGCGGGGGGACAGACATATCGCCGTTCTGCGACACATACGGAGGCGCGGTGATCAACACCGCAATAGACCGTGGCGTTACTGTAATTTACACGCAGGATGATTATGACCTTGAGATTTCCTCAAGGGATTTCCTCAAAAGCGTACTCATAGGAAAGGACAACAGCGACAATGAAGTCCTCAACAAGATGTCCAGGCTTCTTGAGAGCCGCGGGATATCAAAGGGGAGGATTGTCATCAACAGCGGAGTCCCTCCGGGTTCCGGGCTTGGATCATCCAGTGCCCTCACCACAGCCCTCCTGAAGTTGATTTATCTCATAGAGGGTAAAACGGTAGATCCATGGGACCTTGCAAAGGAGGCGTTCAGCCTTGAGCATGACTACTTTGGCGTTACCCTGGGAAAACAGGATCCTTATGCAGTAAGCCTTGGAAATTTCAAGTACATGGAGTTTGGGCAATCAGAGGACAAGTCAACAGACCTTTCAAAATACTCCAGCTTCATGATGGAACTGGAGAAAAGAACCCTTCTAGTCTATACCGGAAACACCAGGGAAAGCACTTCGGTTCTCCGGGAACAGGTTGAGAAGTCACAGCAGGGCGACAGCGACATCGTTTCCAACCTGAAGGTCATGAAGAGGCTTGCCAACGAAATGATGGATTCCGTGGTTTCTGGAGACTTTCAGTCATTCACCTCGGCCGTGAATACAGGTTGGAGCCTCAAGAAAAAGCTTGGAAAGAAAGTATCCAATGAAAAGATCGATTCTCTCGTATCATTTGCAATGGAGAACGGCGCGGATGCGGCCAAGCTTATGGGCGGCGGTTCAGACGGGTTCCTTCTGGTCATCAGCAAGCATGACATGGTCCAGCAGCTCCAGAAATCCCTCATGGATTCCTCAAGCTTTGTCGTCAGAGTCTCGTTTGACAGGCACGGGACCAGGGTCTTCCAGTCTGGTGAATCACCCTACATCCATTAAATTTTGCCATCCAATGGGTGACTGTCCCACATTATGCACTGCAACCCACTTCTGAAAATGTTAGGTATTGCCTTAATACATCCATAAACACTGGAATTATTATTGAAGCAGTTTAATAAACTACTTAGTCCAAATGCGGTTGCTGTTATTGGCGCTTCTCCTGACAGGTCAAAGATAGGAAATGCCGTGCTGGAGAACCTGGTAAGCCAGGGATTTGAGGGAAAAATTTACCCTGTCAACCCG
>JAJZKS010000064.1 GCA_021850835.1 Thermoplasmata archaeon | reverse complement strand
CAGGGCTACTATTACTGCCATTACTTTCTCAATAATCATGCTGACAGGTTCCATGTTGATTATACCGGCAACTTCCGGAGCTCATGGAGATAATGCTTTATCGCAGCTTTCATTTTCAACACCAACCTGGACGCGGGATATTCCACCGCAAGCCAATTTTACAGTATACGTTCCGTCCAATCCATATGACGTTGCTGTGGCGGATAATGCCCTGAACCAGGTCGGAATAGTACCCCATAAATATGGGCTCCTGTGGACATTCTCTGTCCCAGCTCCATTGGCCCAAACAGTAAATCATACACTTCATTCCCTTACCTTTAATTCGGGCATCACTTTCTTTTACAATGAAAACCAAACCATCGTTAACCCTTCACTGACCTATTCCTATGTTGGCCAGAATCTAAACATCCCCTTTGCATTTACTCCCAATGTACTTGCCAGAGCATACAATTTCACCTGGCCAATTGCTCATGGAATCAATGGTTCCGGCATCGCCATTGGAATAGTTGATGCTTACGGAAATCCCAATATCAAATATGACCTCAGGGCATTCGATTCGGTCAATGGGCTCCCACCTGTGAACCTGTCCATCCAATATCCCAACGGAGTACCGGCCACCTATAACGCCACCTGGGCAATGGAGACCTCTACTGATGTTGAATGGGCACATGCGTTGGCACCGGCTGCCAGGATTGTCCTGCTCGTTGCGACTTCCCCTTATACCAATGAACTGCAGGCTGTAGTCAGTTATGCGGTATCAAATCATCTTGCAAACATCCTTTCCCTTAGCTGGGGTTCTCCTGAAACTGCGCTATCTGCGAGTTCTGAGTTAACCTATTCAAAGGTGTACTCACAGGCCGCCTCTCAAGGAATCACTGTTCTCGCTGCATCCGGCGACAATGGAGCATACACTGGATCAAAGCTCAGTGTTGACTTCCCTGCGTCTGACCCAAATGTAACCGGTGTGGGCGGGACTTCTCTTTACGCAGTAGCTGATAAGTTTCAGCAGTCTGGCTGGGGAGGAGTGGTCAATGGCCAGTCATACGGGAGCGGCGGAGGCTACAGCACGGTTTTCAACACGCCATACTGGCAGTCTGCAAAGGGGTACAATGATACCAGGAGGGGTGTGCCTGATGTGGCAATGGATGCAAACAAGTACACAGGAGTATATGTGATATCCAGCGGTGGGCAATACATTGTTGGAGGGACAAGTGTTGCAACACCCATATGGGCAGATGTGGTTGCCCTTATTGAACAGAAAGCGGGTGTTCATCTCCCATCTATAAACCCACTGCTGTACCAGATCGCGCGGACGCCTCTTTACGACAGCTCCTTCACCCAGATCGTGTCGGGCACTAACGGCTACTACCTGAACAGCCCTTACTGGAATCCTGTCACTGGACTGGGGACCCCTAAGGTATCGGCCCTCATAAACGCATCAAGGGAAATAATTGCTGGATATGGGGGTATTGCTCTTTTCAACGGCACGAGGTCATACAATGCAACTAGCATATCTGCGGACCTTAACCTTACGCCAAATCAAGACAGATTGGCGAACAATGGCACTACATTCTATTATGCGGGTTTTTACTCAGATCCCCTCAATTATGTAAGATTCGGGGTAACACTCAATTCCAGCGGGGAAAGCCTGAAGCTCGTGCTTGCGCAGTCTGGAAGCCAGTACATCAGGACCTATGCAATGCCTCCCTTGCTCTCAGAGAAACTGAGCCTTTTCAATGTGGGAATTTCAATGGGCAAATACGGCGTTACGGTTACAACCAGTGACGGTTTCACCCGGAGCATACCTGCATTCCTCAATTTCTCCGGTACAATGTCACCCACGCTTGGAACCTCCCAGTTTGAATCCCAGACAAACCTGACAGTGATTAGCCCCGGCACTTTCAGCTCCATTACCCTCAGCAACGGAAGCACTCCTTTTTCTCCGGAATATGTTTATTTCCAGCATTATGACCATATTGGCCTGGAATCTTATTCTACCATTGATGCCAATTACGCCGGTGGGCAGCTCCAGTTTTACTCATCATCCAAGGCGGAAAGTACTTTATTAGGCAGTGCCGGGAACGCTGTTCCGGAAATAACATACCACCAGAGTTTTGGTTTTCCCTCACAAGTGGCCTTCAGTCTCAGTGGGGTTTCGGGAACTGTTAACTGGACCTTTGACAATGTTTCCCAGAATTCAAATATCTTTGATGTCAGAAATGGCGGGTATTTTACTGTTAATGCAACATACACCTCAGGTGGAGTTCTGCAGACTGCCTCCCGGAACATAACCCTGCCTAACATGCATCTTGCCAATGTATCGGTGAACTATACCATTAATGGCACAAATTTCCCTGGAACCAAAATTACAGCACTTTATTTCTACAGTTACGCTTACAGCAAGCCTGGCATGCAGATTCCTGCTTTGAATATGAGCACGCCCGTAAGTGCATCAGCCCCAGGCTTTTATGGAGGAACTTCCACAATTTCAGGTTCTCAGAATATCAGCCTGAAGCTTGTCCCCATGAATGTCAGCCTTTCCATATTTGTGTTCAACTCCAATGCCACAGTAACTTTTGACAACCTGACTGTTCCACAGGCTGGAGGTTATCATGTTAGAAGCATTTCGCCCGGTATGCTGGTTAATATTAATATTTCAGCAGCAGGATATTCCAACCAGAGCGAAAAAGTGCTGCTGCAACCTGGTGAGAACATGAGCATTCAGGCCAACCTAATGCCTGTTCGTGGATCTTTCAACGTGCTTTCCGGTACTGTGACGGATTCCATATATGCTTTCCCAGTGGAAGGTGCATTGGTGAGGTTGAATTCCACAGACGGATCGTTTACAAACTCCACGGGATATTATTTCGTCTACCCTGCAACAGGCAAGTATAATGTCAGCGCTTCCGCGGATATGTACGATAACTTCAGCACCCCGCTTAACATAACTTCGTCAACAATATTGAACATCAGGATGAACCCGTCAAAGATAACAGCTACACCTGGAGAATCAATATCCATAACCCATTACTTCCCCCTCCTGTTCTATTTTGGATATGTATCATGGACACCGTACGAGGGCCAGAATTTCTCCATCTATCAGGTATATGTGTCAAACAACCAGAATTTCCTGAGCCCGGAAATCACCACAGTCACTTCTCAGAATACCAGCTATGCCTTCCTGAAAGGATTGGCCCCTGGGAGCCCTTATTATATCTCAGTGGTGATCAGGCTTAGCAATTCACAGGTATACCAGAGCCAGGTTGTGAAAATAACCTATGCAAACCCTGTCTACCTCGGTGTCAACCTCGTTCTTTTAGGAGCAATCGGGTTTTACATATATGTGGGTTACAGAGTATTCACGAAAAAGAAAAGCAAAATTGGATTTCAGTAGGATCTTTTCAAATCCTTTACTGCATCCACCATATTTTTCAGTTTATCAAATCCTATCTGCCTGGACCTTGTTCTAAGGCCGCAATCTGGGTTTATCCTGAGGAGCTTTGGGTCTTCCACCAGCTTTACGGCTGCCTCAATCCTGTCCTTAATCAGGGAAACCGGTTCCACAAAGTCTACGTGTATGTCTGTAACCCCAAGGCCGATGAATTTTTTCTCGGAAAGGCTCTGGTTGACTTCGTTAAATGCCTTCAGATCTGCGTACCCTGGCCTCTGCTCTATGGATGTACCTCCAGAATATTTGTCTCTGTTTGCATACTCTAGGTTAAGGCCCTGGACCTTTAGGTCGTGGAGAGTATTGTAAAGATACCTGTAATCTACGCTGTAGCATACGTGTATGGTCGGTTCAATGCCACTTATTCCCTGGAAGGACCTGTTTACAGACTCTGTGACAATGTCCATTTCGTGAGGATGGGTTGTAGCAGCGGGCTCGTCTATCTGTATCTCGAGTGTCTCTGCACCTCTGGTCTTTTCCCAAACTTTTTTCAGTGCCCTGATTTCCTGGTTTATGACGTCAGAATAGGCATTTGCCAACTCTCTCCTGTCCTTGTAATATTCATTGAATGACCAGTCCATCATGGTATACGGCCCGGTAATTGGGACCTTTAACTTCCCCTTTGTCTGGGAAAGCACGTATTCAAGCTCTTCAACATGGAAAGGGTTCTTCCTTGTGATTTTGGATACTACGCTCCCTTTCTTGTAATACCTGTTGTCAAAAGACCTTACCATTCCATAGAATTCGAGGCCGCCAACGTTTGCAGCAAGATGTTCATACATTTCCCACCTGAACATCTCCCCTCCAACTCCAAAGTTGTCCAGCCCAGACTTTTGGAACAGATCAAGGGTCTCAACAGTTGCTTTCCTTGCAAGGTCGAAGAATTCTTTCTGGCCCTCTATGGTATGGAATTTCTTGCTTAGATAATCAGGTTTCCTGAAACTTCCTATTTCCTGGGTTATAAAGAGATTTTCCGACATTTTACTCACCTATTTTCCCTATGAGTTGGATCTTTTTCTCTGCAATCTCCCTTGGGAAGAAGTCAAGATAATCAGAGTGTGTAACATAAAGCCTGTTTATCCCGTACTCCCTTCCAAGATCATTTGCCCTCTTTGTGATCGCTTTTGGGTCCTCCAATTTGGTGTTATGGGCATCAATAAGCGCTAGGCCCGGAATGGCTGAATATTGGGCTGCGGATTTAATATTGTCCTTCTCGTCGCCTGTTACTACGGAGTGGAATTTTTTACCGGCTGATGCCAGTGCCCTTCCTTCAAGTTTGCCTGCAGTTATGAGAATAGTTTTTTCAGGATCCACCGATTTGTAAAAGGGCCCAAGATCATTATCCCCAAGTGGGACTGATTCAAAGACCAGGAACCTTTTAAAGTTGAATTTGGTGAAAACCTGGCTGTAAAGTTTTCCTAGCTGTTCAGAGAAGATTCCAAAACTTTCTCCGGCCACGTTGCCGCAGAAATGGAAGAATGTCACTGGTCCGGGGACAAAGGCTAGCTGGTCTGCGCCCTGGTCAACATGGTAAAGTGGCAGGGGAGGATTCTCACTGAGCTCCCCGTAATCCGAAGGATTCCCGTCCAGGGAAATGGAGCCCCTGACTTCCGGTAACCTGTAGAATGTGTTGGTTTCACCATACCTCGTGAGTGGCCCAAGTTCTATTCCTCCAGACAGAAGGGACAGCGGCCTGAAAATATCGTACCAGTTGAAGAGAGGATCAGTGAATGCGGAAATCCTGTTATCCCTGGCAAGTTTCTGGAAGGCTTCAGTTTCTTCCCTGATAAGATCTTCAAGTTCCCTTGCTGGCAGGATTTTTCTCTCCCATCTGCCTATCCTTACCCTTAGCTTTTCTGTTTTCGGAAATATTCCGTATGTTAGTCTAAGTATTTCTGACATCTATATACTCTCCAAAATCTGTTTTGCAAGTTTGTTATTGCCCAGGGGCATTACATGAATGCCATCGACATACTCCCTGGCTTCATCGTATGCGTCCAGGATCAACCTTGTGGAAGCTGCCGCAATATCATCAGCCTGATCAAGTTTTTTCAGCGTCTCCTCTGAAAACCTGACTCCCATCTTCTTTATCCCCTCGATCTGGCTCTTCCTTGTCAGGGGCATGAAGCCCGCGGATAGCCTGAAGGAGCGATTTCGTATCCAGTCCTTTTTCAGGTGTTCCGCTTCGTAGATAATCTGGCTAATGAAGAAATTAGATCCATTTTCAAGCTTCTTTGCAAGAATTTCCTGCTCCAATTCCCTGTATGGGTTGAATGCAGACCCGATTCCGACCTTTGGGAAAGGTTCCTTAAGGAAGGCTTCCGACTGCCTTATTGTGTTGATTGTCTGCAGAACATCGATTTCCCTGACTTCCTTTGAGTCAAGTTTCTTGCTTATGGGGTCGCCCCCTATGACAAAGAAGTTTCTGATGCCGATTTTTAAAGCAGTGATTACCTGTGAGTGGATGAATAGGCGGTTCTTGTCCCTTGGTGTGAGGTGAGGCATTGCTATGAGATTGTACTCCCTCGCAATGAGGTAGGTGGAAATGACTGGGTCGATCCCCGGCATCCCCATGGGGTTTTCCGGGGCTGTGACAACATCTGCAACATCAGATAAGATGGAAGCTGCCTGCCTGAAATCTTCAACGTCAAGGTTCTTAGTCGGCACAACCTCTACGGACTTGACGAATTTCAAATCGGTAATGCTTGAAGTTTCCATCTGCAGCATTTGCTCATATTGAACAACTTCAAAATGATTAATGATGAAAAAATTACTCCCAATAATAAAAAGTTTGGAAATTATACGTCAAACTTGACGCCCTGAGAGAGTGGGACGTCCTTCCCGAAGTTCTTTGTGACTGTCTGGCGCCTCATGTACGCTTTCCAGGAATCCGTTCCGCTCTCCCTTCCATAGCCGGTTTCTTTCTCTCCGCCGAAGGCACCGCCTATTTCAGCTCCAGCTGTGCTCGTATTGACGTTTGCAATTCCGCAATCGGAACCCTTTGCAGACAGAAACTCCTCTTCTTCTCCTATATCGGTTGTGAAAATGGCAGAGGATAGGCCCTGCGGGACATCGTTGTGCATTTTCAGGGCTTCTTCGAAAGAGTGGTACTTGAACACGTAAAGGAGTGGCCCGAATGTCTCAACCTTGATTATTGGCATATCTTGATTCGCCTCAACAATCGTCGGTGAAACATAATTGCCTTCCTCGAGCCCCTGAATTTTCAAAGCTTCGCCCTGCTGGAGGACTTTCCCTCCCTGCTTCCTTGCCGTCTCTATGGCATCAAGGTATGTTTTCACGGCTTTCCTGTCGATCAGGGGTCCAACCAGTACACCAGAGTCATTCGGGTTTCCGATTTTTACACTGGAATATACCTTCTTCAGCTTTCCAACAAACTCATCATAGATAGAATCCTGGATTATTACTCTCCGTGTGCTGGTGCATCTCTGACCTGCGGTTGCCAGCGCCCCAAAGGCCACACCCTTCAATGCCACATTCATGTCACTTTTCCCTGTAACAATGGCCGCGTTGTTTCCTCCGAGCTCCAGGATCGATCTCCCTATTCTGGCCGAGACCTTCTGGTAAAGGTTCCTACCAGTATTTGTGGATCCGGTAAATGAGACCAGTGGAATTCCAGGTTCGTTTGACATCCATTCTCCGCCGTCATTTCCCCTGCTGACCATAAGGCTGAATATCTGTGGTGCCCCAAGATCGCTGAGTGCCTCGGAAACCGCATGCATTACTCCTGTGGCTACAAGTGCGGCCTTTGTTGATGGTTTCCAGATCGCAGTATCGCCACACACTGCCGCAATCATTGCATTCCATGACCAGACTGCGGCTGGGAAGTTGAAAGCGCTTATGATGCCTACCGGGCCAAGCGGAACCCATTGCTCATAAAGCCTGTGATAGGGCCTCTCGCTCCCCATTGTCAGGCCATAAAGCTGCCTTGAAAGGCCAGAAGCAAAGTATGCAACATCTATCATTTCCTGTATTTCGCCTTCCCCTTCTGATGGAGTTTTTCCTACTTCCAATGTTACCAAAGCGCCAAGCTCTTTCTTCTTCTTTACAAGAAGGTCTCCAAGAGACCTTATTATCTCACCTCTCCTTGGAGCCGTATATTCTCGCCATTCCTCGAAAATCTTCCTGGAGTTGCTTACAATTGAATCAAAATCATCTCTTTTTGCCAGTGTCAGATCAGCGATGTGCTTCCCATCAACGGGGCTTGTGGATTTGTATACATCCCTTCCCTTCAGATCCTTCCATTTCCCGTCGAATATTCCGGAATTCAGTCCTTTCAAACCCAAGGCGTTCAGGGTGTCCTCCCTGAAACTGTCAAAATTCTTTCCGCTCATAACATAGTAAGGCATGCATAAGCAATAGTTTTTCCCATAATTTGCTCAATTTACGGCATATCACTTGATAATAGGATTAGATTCACTTACATTAGCTCGGGAGCTTTTGCTGAGAACTGTTATGTGGTTCTAGCACATTGCAGGGATTATAGGTAGAATTTTTTGAAGACGCCTGAGATGGTCAAGATTTGCCCTAAATGTGCCTCAACCCATGTGCACTGGTTAGCGGGGGGGCTCATCGGAGCAATCTACCGATGCAACGATTGCGGATATGAGGGTACTTTTGTCCTGGAGGTAAAGCCATCAGACATTGAGAAGTTCAGGAAGGAAATGAACAGCGACCCGGAAAATCAGGAAAATGATTAGCTGAGTTCCTCTATTCTTTCAATGACAATCATGGCAAGTTCCATGAGTAAGTTGAGATCTGGTGACTTTCCGGTATCCTTGAGGGATTCCAGAGCAAGCTGGGAATACCTTTTCGCAACTGAAAATGAATAATCAATTGCCCCAGTTTCGACCATGAGGTTTTTAAGGTTCATGTCAACCTCTTCACTGTCCCCCTCCATGAGTTTTCTTTTAAGCTCTTCCCTGCCTTTTTTATCTGTCTTGCGCAGGGTATGTATGAGGGGGAGAGTGATTGCACTGTGCCGTATGTCCGTGAATGTGGGCTTTCCCAGTTTCCTTGAATCACCCACTATGTCGAGGATATCGTCAGTTACCTGAAACGCCATACCCAGGTTGTAAGCAAAATTGCTCAGTGCATTGGATATTGCAGTACCGGCCCCTGCAGCTACAGTCGCGCCCATTGCGCATGCTTCGAAAAACCTCGCCGTTTTGTTGCTGATTATCTCCAGGTAAGTCTCTTCGTCCAGATCCAGATTTCCAAGGCTGAAAGCCTCCAGTGTCTGTCCTTCAGCGAGCCT
>JAJZKS010000063.1 GCA_021850835.1 Thermoplasmata archaeon | reverse complement strand
AGGTATATATTGAGGCTTTGCTAATAATTTGTTCTTCTGCTGTGAGGTTATTTATTATTGCCGGATGTTGTGTTGTGGTTTGCATTTATGTGTTCAATCACCCTGCTTGTAAGATACCTGGAACCTTTGCACAGGACCTTCTCCTTCTCAATGTCTATCACAGATATCGTGGCATAGCGTATCTTCAGGCCATAGCTCTCTTGCTCATCCAGTCCGAGGAACATTGAAATCGCTGATCTTATGGGGAACTCATGGCTCACCAGGATCCAGTTGCCCTCGACTTCACTGAATACATTCCTGAACCTTTCCTGATGTGATTCCCATGTTTCCATGCCGAGGTCTTTCCTGCTCTGCCTTGGTATATCATGGAAAAGCGTGTTGTTGAACCTCCCAAGCCCGGATTCCACGATTCTTGGATCCACGAACTCCGAGATTTCCTTTTCTGCGGAGATAATGCTTGCAGTTTCCCTTGCCCTCTGTACGGGGCTGGTGGCAATGAAGTTCACCTTGATGGGAAAAAGCTGGCGAGCTGCGTTTTTTGCCTGCGATCTGCCTTCCTGGGTAAGGGGAAAACCGTTGTAATCGCTGGAAACGATATTCCTCACATTGGTTTCACTCTCTCCATGCCTGACAAGGATTGCTATTGCCACTCATGTATATTGGGCTTCCAGTATATAAATGCCCGTGACATCCTCTCCTCCCTTTCATAAGGGGATTTTCCGCTCAATTTTTGTTAATGCGCAAGATTTCTCTCATCTCAGTGAAAGAAGTATCACGTTGATTTTCAACAATGGTTATAAGGGGATCATGACTTTTCCATTGAATCCGGACCGGAGAAATTACGGTGTAAATCATGGTTGAGAAAGAATTCACGAACAGGCTAATTAATGAGAAAAGCCCTTACCTGCTTCAGCATGCGCACAATCCTGTGGACTGGTACCCCTGGTCAGAGGAAGCTTTCAGGAAAGCGAAGGAAGAGAACAAGCTTGTTTTCCTGAGTATAGGGTATTCCACCTGCCACTGGTGCCACGTGATGGAGAAGGAGAGCTTCGAAAATGAATATGTGGCCCGTGAAATGAACGATGTGTTTGTGTGCATAAAGGTAGACAGGGAGGAAAGGCCCGATATAGACAGTGCTTACATGACTGTAAGCCAGATGATGACTGGGACTGGGGGATGGCCACTTAACATTATAATGACGCCTGAGAAAGTGCCTGTTTTTGCCCTCACATATATTCCCAGGGAAAGCCGAAGAGGAATGGTCGGTATCATTGACCTTACAAGGCAGATCAAGGAACTGTGGACACAGGGAAGGGAGGAGGTTGAGAGAAGGGCAGAGGAGGTCCTGGGCAACCTGAAAAGGGTTACTCAGAGCAGAAAAGGTGCAGCAGTAAACCAATCAACTTTAGATTCAATGTTATCACAGCTTAAGCAGAGTTTTGACAAAGAGTATGGTGGATTTGGCCATGCACCCAAGTTTCCATCTCCGCATAACCTGATGTTCCTGCTCAGGGCATACAAGAACTCAGGAGATGGCGAACTACTTGATATGGTTAAAAAAACCCTAAACACAATGAGGATGGGGGGAGTATACGATCATCTCGGATACGGTTTCCACAGGTATTCCACCGATGCCGGGTGGTTCCTGCCCCACTTCGAGAAGATGCTTTATGACCAGGCTTTCCTGATGATGGCTTACACTGAGGCATTCCAGGTAACTGGCGAAAGGATATTCAGGGATGTTGTATATGAAGTCGCTTCGTTCATAGAGAGGGAAATGACCTCTCCGGATGGGCCATTTTACAGTGCAATTGACGCTGACAGCGAAAACGAGGAGGGAAAATTTTACACCTGGAGGGCCACTGAGATCATACAGCTCCTTGGCAGGGAAGATGCAGAAATCTTCATGTCGGTTTACAACTGTGACCTTTCCGGGAATTACATAGAGGAAGCAACCGGAAGGGGCACCGGGAAAAACATCCTATTCCTTAACCGCACCCTTGAAAGCGAAGCAGGCCGGCTCGGCCTTCCAGTTGTAGACTTGAAGCAACTGCTCGACAGGAGCAGGGAGAAACTATTCCAGTACAGGGCAAAAAGAACCAGGCCGCACCTGGACGACAAAATTCTCACAGACATCAACGGCCTGATGATTGCAGCTCTTTCAAAGGCATACAGGGCCTTTGGAGAAGAAACCTTCCTTGCTTCAGCCCGGAAAGCTGCAGAATTCCTCATAACAAGGATGTACAGAGATGGCAGGCTGCTCCACAGGTACAGGGACGGAGAAAGTGCCATAAATGGATACCTGGATGATTATGCATTCCTTTCATTCGGGCTCATAGAGCTCTTTGAGAGCACAATGGATGCAAGGTACATTGAGATCAGCAAAAAACTCTCTGAAACTGCAAACACGCTCTTCAGAGATGAGAAAGATGGCGGCTATTTCGGTTCACCTTCTGATGGTGAAGTCCTTCCAGTCAGGATGAAGGAAGGGCATGATGGTGCAATCCCTTCAGGAAACTCCGTACAGATGCTGAACCTCCTAAGGCTTGGGACCATTCTTTCCGATCAGGCAATGAAGGAATCGGCGGACTCAATCGCGAATTCGTTTGCATCGGACATAGAGAGGGGAGCAATGTACCACTGCTTCATGGGGATTGGCATCCTGTATTCACTTTCAACAAATTATCTGGTGAAGATCGGAGAGAAACATCCACAATCATCGAAAGTGGCTAAATACATGTCAGAAAGTTTCCAGCCCTTTTCCGAGCCAGTATTGTTGGGCGACAATAATGCTGGACTTCTTGCGCTCATGGGTGAGGCATCAGCATCCGGGGGTGCCCACAGCAAGATCCTGGTGTGCATAGAGAACAATTGCTTTCCGCCTGTTGAAAGCCTGGAAAAGTTGAAAGAGCTCATAAAAGGATGAGTTTTAAAAAATCAGATTATTTATTTAATAAAAATTATATTTGTTGGTTTAAATTGAATGTTGTTATAGTTCCCTGGGTCTTCAAGTCAACCAGCCTGATCTGGCTTATATTCTGATTCTGGCCCACATGCGGTATCCCCGATATGAACGCAACAGTTGATACCCCGAAATACTGTGGCCCCTTTACAGTAATATTCCATAGCCCGCCCTCATTGAATGGCTTGCTGGACTGATCATTGGATAGAACATTGTAATAGACGCTGTTGTTTGTTGTAGTAATTACCATCTGAACTTCAGATAGGCTGATGTTTCCACCATACTGGTTTACATACAACTGGTATACCGGCGGGTTTGTTGCCACCTCGTTAACTTGAATTGACGCCTGGGGTGTAGAGGCCCCGAGGAATGTAGTGTAGCCACCAAGAATGGTATATAGAGTTGCCGCAAGAACAACAGTTATGGCTACAAGCAGTATTGTTGCTATGATTGGGGAAACCGCCTTGTCATCATTGAGTATGACCTTTTTCATCTGCACCACACTATAGAGTAAAATCTATACCTTAGCTCCATACTTAAAACTTATCACAGTAAATACGGAAAATTCGCATAATCACCTACACAATGAAAACACTCCAGGACAATATAGAACACTGTTTTTGGCTTATGTACCAGGGTGTGCATGTGTCATTGCAGGAATTTATGCCGAATGCATCGAATGATTAAGCATACTTTTGGCTAACCTGAATCAATCCCTTTTCGTTGACGAAACCGCTTAACAGGGGTCCTGGAACTGATTCAAAATACCTGTTTATGCAGTTCCCGCCCTCTATGCCAAGCTCCTCACACCCATGATCTGCGAATTGCGGATACTTGCCCATAGCCCACTCCGCCTCTTCCTTCATTCCAATGCCAATCGCATAATTGGATTTTGAAAAATACCGCATTACTGTGAAGAGTGGTAATGTACCAATTTTGTGGATGAGTGTCCCATCTCCCAGCAAGGAATCACATCCCACGAATGCAAAATCTGACTTTCTGCAGGCAATGCCCATTGAAGCGTCGGTCACCAAGGTGGCTTCAATTCCGTTGTCCGTAAGTGACTTGTAGAATGCAACGCCTTCAAGTTTCGGCCTGCTTTCCAGAACATAAACCATTTGGACATTTTTGGAGTGTTTGATGATTGCATCTTCAACTTGCGAACTCCTGCTTATTGTAACCACACGTGCCTTATCCTGGAATAGCATCCCAGCGTTTTCAAGCGCCTTTGCGGATTGTTTAGATATGCGTAAGCGGATTTCCTTTGCAGATTTGTCAATGTCTCCATCCTTGGACAGGACTTCCAACAGTTCCAGGATCGTATTTCTTACAAGCCCCATGCCAGAGAAATGCGAGTAGAGGCTCTTCCCAAGTGCCTCAAGAACTTGTGGCCCTGAAACTGCATGATCCACGAAGAACCTGGAGACCTTTATGGCAAGCTCTGTGGAACCAGAGACATTATCGCTGGCAAGATCCTTCAAATCCGAGTCTATACTCATCTTCGAACCCTTCCCTAAACAGCCACCCATCTAAAAATGGCCATATATTATGGTCCATTCAGGGATTTATGAGTTCCCCCTCCGCAACTATGAGGCGAGGCTGGGAATCAAGTTCGAATGGATCCTTGTTCCAGACTGTGAATGAAGCCAGCTTTCCCTCCCTGATGGTTCCAAGGTTCTCTAGCCCAAGAATTTCTGCTGGTTCTCTTGTGAGCTTGGCTATTGCCTCCTCCCTTGGCATCCCAAACTTAAGGAAGTGCCTCATGGTGAGGAAAAGGTTTCGCTGCAAAATTACAGGATGGTCAGACATCATGCAGAACTTTACGCCAGAATCCATGATCAGCTTGCAGTTCCTCCAGCTCTCATGCTTCAGTTCGACCTTGTAAGGGTGAGAATCCAGCGGCCCATATATGAGGGGGATATTCCTAGCCCTCATTTCTTTAAGAACCTCTGGCCGGTAGAAATCCATTCCGTGGTTTATTATGGCCTTGAAGCCGAATTCATCCATCATGCTCATTAGGACATAAGCATCGTCTTCCCTGTGAAGGTGGGTCATAAGCCTGTCTTCACCCTTGAGTATGCGCATGAAAACCTCATCAAGGGGCTCTACCTCATCCTGCACCTTCTTTCCTGATTCGATGAGCGCAAGGAGTTTCTTTGCCTTGATGAACCTTTCCCTGAGCAATGCTATTGCACCCATCCTTGTTGAAGGCCTCTTGCCCTCCCAGTCTTTTGTGCTCCTGGGATTATAACCAAGTGCCGTTTTGATGCCAATGTCCCTTACGTAGGCATCTTTAATGTTGGAGGCAAATGTCCTGATGAGCACAGCTTTCCCTCCAATGGGGTTTCCGCTGCCAGGCAGGACCACAGAATAGAGGACATTTCCCTCCACAGATTCCCTGAATGCAGAATCATCCATGTAAACACTGTGAAGGGCATTTACAAGTGGATAAATTGGGTCCATGTGCTCATTTGCCTCATCTTCTCCTGATGGTTCCCCTGCCCTGGCCATCCCAATATGTGCATGGGCATCGATGAAAGCAGGAGTTACTACTCCTTCAGCAACAACTTCGCCTGCCGGCTTTTCCGTGGTGACTTTGACTATATCCTTTTCAAAACCTATATAGACATCTTTCCGCAGCTTCCCGTCATTGTACAGGGTCGTGGCCTTTACATATTTCATAACACATGATGAATTTCAATGTATTTTCAATTTATGCAAATCAGAACAATCTGAACTTTGCTGAACAGTGGAATTTGTCCCCAGGAGGTATAGAGACAAGCCCAATGCCATTATTGAATGCATCCGGAGCAGCGCTCATTGGCTCCGCTGCTACTGAGGTTCCGCCTGAGTATTTTCCGTTGTAAATTACCAGGTATGGCATGTTTGCCGTCTGAACCTCAATCTTTCCTTTCCCAGTGTTGAGGATCGGCGTGCTGTTCGTAAGATAAGTGTTGTCAAAAGCAATCCCGCACTTTGAATTCAGGGAAGTTGGGTTTACTGGTGTCATGCTGCCGTCTGGAAAATATTCCGATTCGTAATTCAATCTCAAAAGGTTCTGCATGGATTCAATAGACCAGCGTTCCTCGAATCTGAAGTATGGGTGCATGCCTGCCATGAAGGGCGCAGGCTTTCTTCCGTTGTTTTCAGCTTCGATTGAAGTTGTGAAACTGGCTTTTTCCAATAGAAAAGTAATGCTGATAAGGAGTTCTGCTGGGTACTCCGGAGTGGATAATTTAACTGAGCATTTTCCAATATTTTCCCTCTCTTTCTCTAGTTTCCACTGGAGGTTTCTTGTAAGGCCATGAATGCTGTGTTCTCCATTGTTCTTAGGCAAGCTGTATTCCGTTCCTTCCCAGACATACCTTGCATGGCGGACACGATTGGCAAATGGCAGGAGCATGGCCATTCCACCATGGGTCTGCTCCCCGTCTTCGCTTAACTTAAGAATATCCTGCCCACCCATGGACAATGACTTGACATATGCGCCTTTTTCAAGAATTTCCGCTGAACTATCGCCATTTGTAAGTATCATGATGCCTCACTTTCCTGTTTAATAAGAATTGAACTCTCTTAACTTTTATCCGCAATAAATGGATCTAGTGCCAGGCGATTATGAATGAGGATGATTTTCACATCTGATGGCAAAATCGCTAAACTTAACTCCCATCTCATTCTACAGGAACATTGAAGGAAATTCAGGTCTTGGATGATGTTTTCATTTCAGAGCTCCATTGCATATATCTGAGGGATATCTCAACGGCTGTCGTCTCTGACCTGCACCTTGGCTTTGAGGAGGAGATGAACCTGCACGGTCTCTTTCTGCCTAAGCTTCAAAGGGACCATGTAGAGGGCATGGTAGACAGGATCATAGAAACGTACAACCCGGAACGGCTCATAATAAACGGGGACTTCAAACATGAATTCTCGAAGAACCTGCCCCAGGAGTGGGATGACATATTGCATTTCATCAACAGGTTCAACGACCAGCTAAAGCTGCACTTCATACGCGGCAACCATGACAATTACCTTATCACTATCCTGAAGAGAAAGAACATAGAGATCACTGAAACCTTTGAAAATGAAAGGTATTACATTTACCACGGAGACAGAGACCAAGGCCTGAAAAAGATCACAATATTAGGGCATGAACATCCTTCCCTTGTCCTCAGGGACAGGGTAGGAGGCATGTTCAAAATCCCCGCATTTGTCTTCAACGAGGAATCCAAGATACTCATCACCCCGGCAATGAGCTTCTTCTCATCTGGAACAGATGTTGCACAGAGCCTGCTGAGTGAAGAGCACTTCACCCCCGTGTTAAGGCATACAGATTCAAGCAGGTTCAGAGTCTACGGAGTAACGGAAGAATTTGGGCTGGTTGATTTTGGCTATCTTCGGGATTTGCAGGCAAGCAGGCCATAGAAAATCAGAATGTTATAGTCCATTATGGGCGTATAATATTGAAATGTAAATTGCTTAAAGAGCGCCTGCATCACCTAATAGTTTTAATAAAACTGTGCAATAAACGGTAAAGCCCTGGTAGTGTAGCGGCCTATCATACGAGCCTGTCGAGCTCGTGACTCGGGTTCAAATCCCGGCCAGGGCGTTTTGAACTTTTTTTAGCACCATATGTGTTTCACTACTATTATCCACCCAGTAGTCTCCAATTAACTGCTACTTCTTTATTGCATCTTCAAGACTAAAGGCAGTTTCAATGTAATTGACATGGTCACTTCTTACGGGCTTTCCCCAATACTCAGTCAGGCCTTTCAGGAAAGGAATTTGAAGTTCCCTTTCAACAATGTAGTAAGACACTTGCCTTTCCTCGGCCAATTCAATGTGGAGGAAAATCGGACCCGAGTACCTCCTTATGACTTCTCTAGAGAAATCCATGAAGAACCTTGACTTTACGTTGAACTCCACGATGTTATCCTCCTTGCTGACAACCTGGCCCTTTGAGTTCCCCTTCAGCTCGGACCCCCCAGTTTTGAAGATTAAGGCTTCTTTCTGGCCTTCTGAGAATTCCTTGGGAACATATGTGCCAACATTCTGAAGGACTCCGTCATTCTGCCCTTTAATCTGTTCCGGGTCAAATTCCCAAACGGTCTTCACTAAAAGGAAATTGCCGAGGGAGTTACCATTGCTGGCATACATTTGCAGGAGACATGGAAGAACTGAGTTTTGAGGGCCGGAATAAATCAGCTTCTTTGAAAATAGATGGTCCCTTATAAGAAAATCAGTGATTGTATGGTTTACTTCTTTGGCAACCGATCTATTGTATTCTACACTCACGTAAACGTCTCCGCTTGAGTGGTAGACATTTGGGTCTATTCTGCAACCTGGAATCGCATTTAGGCGTTCATAGAAAGGCTTGACAAATTCTGGAAACTCCATTTCTAGTATTGTATTGTGCACCTCAGAATGCTCACCGCCACCCCAGGTCATAAGAAAATTGCTCATGCTCTCCTTTTCTGCTTCAGTTGGTTCAAATCCAAGGTTCATGTACGCCCTAAGTCCTTTGCCATCCCGGAATATGAACATGAATCCGTCCCTTATCACTGAGTTTCCTTCGGACAGGCCAAGATCCTTTGGCATTAGATTTTCTATTTTTATAATTGTGCAGCTTTCCAGGGTCTCATTACTGAACATTTTAGTTTACCCCATCAATTTTGAATTCTTTTTTCGCTTCCAAAAGCTTATCGCAGAAACCAACTCCAAAGAGATATTCAAGCCTCTTTTCCCCTAAATTGCACATGAACCACACGAGAGACGGGTAAAGCA
>JAJZKS010000062.1 GCA_021850835.1 Thermoplasmata archaeon | reverse complement strand
GCAGGATATGCCCTCATGAAGAACATGGGACTCCTGAAGTAGCAAGAACAATTGGGGGAATAGATATTCAGTCCCCTTCCGATATTAATGCCATAGAATCATAACCACCTTCAATTTCTCCTATCCATGCTTTTCATCACGGAGAGGGACGTGGACATGCACCTGCCAATGAAAGATGCCATATCTGCCCTGGAGGAGGCTTTCCAGGATTATGCTGACGGAATGTCTTCTTACAGCAGCAGAGGGAGGCTGAAACTGTCAAAGGGTGCTCTGGTTACAATGCCAGGCTATCTGCACAAATACAACCTGGCTGGGCTTAAAACCTATGTGGGAAGCCAGAAAAAGCACAGGCACGTCCTGATTTTCAATTCCAAAAGCGGCGAGCCCATAGCACTCATTGAATCCAGCAGGATGGGGCAGATCAAGACAGGTGCGCTGCCTGCAATGGTTACAAAGAGGCTTGTCCATGGAGGCAGCCATTCCTTATGCATCATAGGATCCGGCCTGCAGGCACGGGGGCAGCTTGAAGGCATGCTTGCAGCATTTCCATTGGATTCTGCCAATGTGTATTCAAGGACGCCTGCCAACGCCATGAAATTTGCCGTGGAGATGTCCTCCAAATTCGGTATAGACATCAAAGTTCATGATACAGCTTCCTCCGCACTGAAGGGCTGCACAATCATAAGCTCCGCAACCAGCTCAGTGGAACCCATATTCTCAGGGAGAGATCTTGGCGAAACATATCACGCAAACCTTATCGGTGCAAATGTGCCATCAAGGCGTGAGGCTGCCAGTGATGTACTTGACCAGAGTGGCCTGGTGGTGGTAGAAGACATGGCGCAGGCATTGGAGGAATCGACTGAAATAATGGAAATGAATGACCGGAGTAAATGCATTGAGCTCAGGGACCTGTTCAAATTCACATCTCCAGTGAAAGAGCAGAAGACCATATTCAAGTCAATGGGTGTGGGCCTTGAGGATATTGCGATGTCCTATGCCCTGCTGCGAAACATGAAAATATTGTGAATTAGGTTCAGGTGAAATGTATATTTCAAATTACTTAACCGGGCTTCTAATTCATGGTACTGTTGGGTAAGTTAGTGCTGCTGCTGGAAGTAGATCTACAAATAACACACCATACACAGTATTGGTTATTGCATGGGTAAATAACGGTGGACTTACAGGTAGTCCGGGTTCTCAAATCGGATTAAATGATTACACATTAGGGAATACTGTCATGCTTCACGGTGGAGAACTACCCAATGGTGGATACATCATGTATAGTGGCGATGGAATGACTTATATGTGGTGGGTAGTGGCAAATTAAAAAAATTATGAGATGGTTAATGAACCACTCTCAAATGTTTTTGTTGTCGTATTAGAAATAGCACTATTTGTTATGTTACCAGTGTTACGAGCAAGATTTTGGATGCCCCAATTTAGATTGCCAATTCCAACATAGACATAGTAGCCCGCAGGAATAACAACGGTGGTATTTGCCAATACAGGCAGACCATCGCCAAGTATGCCCCATTGGTAAAGGGTAGAGTTGGCAGGTATCATAGTTCCATTAGGCACAAATTCTCCATCCCCTATGATATTATGAACTACCACTAGGCTTGTTGAGTAATTGCCTGTTGCATTGTTCTGCGTCATAACCCAAAAGGTAGCATTATGCACAATTCCAGATGAGTAAACTTGTCCATTCTGCATAAGCAGATAGGTAAATACTGCTCCATTGGTGAAGTTGTCCGAGAGATTTACGCTAACAGGAGTGCTAATGGTATTGACTAGTTCATACAGGTAGTTGGCTGAATTTGCAGACCAATTAAGGGGCAGATTTACCTTTAGTGCAGTGGAATTGTAGCTATAATTTGCCACCTTAAGATCCTGAACCATATAGGTATTATTTACATTAACAACACTGAAACTAGGATCTTTTATCTCCACGTCAAAAGCATAGTTGCCATTGAAGGAAATAGCCTTGCCAAGCCCGCCATATTCTATTGCCCCAATCACTAATGCAGCGATTATAACCGTTGCGATTATTACAAAGAGTTCTTTCTTCATAAACAGGTATCAATATATTAGCTAAAAGCCATTGGGCGGACCCTCATTTCAGCAGGCTTTCCAGAGCCTTATCCAGTTCTGGGTACTTGAACTGATAACCGATCTCCTCTGCCTTCTTCGGCACAACCTTCCTCCCATTTGCGAGAATCTTCGAGACTTCACCCATCAACAGCCGCAGTATTGTTACCGGAATGGGGATCCTGGAGGGCTTTCCCATTGCTTTTCCAAGGGATTCCGCAAATTCCCTCATTCTTGGAACATCCGGGGCCGAGGCATTAATAGGGCCTGATACTGTCTCTATATTCATTGCATAGAGCATAATTCCGACCTCGTCCTCTACATGTATCCAGGGGAACCACTGGCTCCCCGGCCTGATTGGGCCCCCTATGCCTTTGTTGAATGCATTCATAAGCTGGGGAAGGGCTCCAGTCTCCTTGTCTAGAACCACTGTGGTGCGTATGTTTATGACCCTCGTTCCGCACTCTTCGGCATTCAGTGCAGATTTTTCCCAGTCGCTGACAAATTTCCCCCAGAAATCCTTTCCCGTGGGGTAGTCCTCCGTTACAGTATCATCATTCCAGGTGTTGTACCCATAAATCCCTGCTGCTGATCCATTTATGAAAACCTTTGGCCTGTTCTCTGCCTTGCATATTGCATCAGCAATCCTTGCCGTTGCCAGAACCCTTGATTCAACGATCTCCCTTTTGTAATCCCCCTTCCATTTCTGGAAAATGGGGGCACCGCTGAAATTGAACACCACGTCGGTGCCGTCAAGGTGTTCCTGCCAATCGTCTTTCCTGTAATCCCACTGGTACTGTTCCTTTACACCTGGAAAAAGCTGGCTGCTCTTTGCAGTATCCCTTGCAAAGACCCTTATATTCCACCCCTCTCCAGTAAGTTTCTGAATCACAGCCTGGCCAATCTGGCCTGTTGCGCCAAATATGGCGGCTGTTCTTCCATTGCCCATGAATTATTTAACTCAACAGGATTAATTAAAATTGCTAAAGGAACCTATTACATTTTTACCAAAAAAAAGAATATCAAAAAAATGGGTTGGGAAATTAATCCTTCCCCGCAGGGAGAAGGTATTCCGGCTTGATCGGGGTCTCAACAATGAGTTTTCCTGTGGCTTTCTCAATGGCCCTTGAAAGGGCGATGGGAACTCCGATTGTGGGTGCTTCTCCTATTCCCTTTGCCTTGGATGGCAGGGGTGATTCGGACTTGTGGAATTTTATCCCAAACTTCGGCACAAGGTCAGCAGAGAGCACTCCTGCATCGGAAATGGATGTTATCAGGGGAAGCCCGTCCTCATCGAAAGCGAGTTCCTCAGAAAGGGTCTGGCCAATTCCCTGTACAGCGCCTCCCGCATTCTGGCCCCTGGCATTGTCCGGATCCAGCACGCGGCCTGCGTCATAGTAGGAAAGGCATTCCTTGACCCTTACCCTGCCGTAGCCGTCTACATCTGCAGTCACAAGGTTTGCGCCAAGGCTGCTCTCAGTCTTGTCGTACTTGAAGAACTCGTATTCATCCCAGTTTCCATCCAGTAGCGCCTTAAGTGTGTACTTTCCATGCTTCTTCTCTATCTGTTCCTTTATCTTCCTTGCTGCAACGATGACAGCAGAGGAAAGAACCATGGATGACCTGCTACCCCATGCGCCAACTCCGTCCTGAAGCTGGTCGGTGTCTCCTTTCAAGGCATCAACCAGGTCTTCGGATACGCCAAGTTCTTCCTTCAGGAGCGTCTTGATGAAGATGTCATGCCTCTGGCCATGTGCATTTCCGCCAGTCCAGACTTTGAGCCTTCCATCTTCGACTTTGATCCTTGCGGATTCGCCTCCTGCTGTGGCATGGTACAGGATCAGGAATGCAAACCCGACATTTTCCTTTTCCTTGTATTTCTCGTAGTCAAGCTCCTTTATTGCACTCTCAAGGAAAGCCCTCGACTTCTCAACCTGCATTCCAAGGGGCGAGGTATAGGTTTCCTTTGCGGCATTAATGAGCCTCAGTTCCACCGGATCCATTTTCAGCTCGTCTGCAAGGCCGTCTACCAGCCTCTCGATGAAATACATGGCCTCCGGCCTTCCAGCCCCCCTGTACGGTCCCTGGGGTGCTTTGTTTGTAAGGACAGACAGTGCCCTCACATGGGCGTTTGGAAGATAGTATGCCCCAGCCAGCTGGCGTGCAATGAACATGGGGGAGAATTCACCGGAACCGCCTGTGAAAGCGCCATTGTCAACAATGACATCCCCCTTCAGCCCTGTTATGGTGCCATCTCTCTTCGCGTATAGTTTCAGGTTTGCTACGACTCCTCTTCCGGGCCTGCTAGCCAGGAGGTGTTCCCTCCTGGTTTCAATCCACTTAACAGGGCGCCTCTCCTTCATTGCAAGATAGCAGGCAACTACATATTCCGGGAACAGGCCGCCCTTGAGCCCAAATGCTCCTCCCGTATCAACCTGGACAACCCTGATCCTGTCAGGCTCCATCTTCAGGGCTTCGCTGAGCCCTTCCTTTATGGAGTGTGCGCTCTGCGTGCTTACCCATACTGTGAGCTTGTTCCCGTCATATGCTGCCACTATCCCCCTTGGCTCAATTGGGTTGGTCGCAATCCTCCTGTTGACAAGCCTCCTTTCAATAACTATATCTGAAGGGTCAGGGGTGAATTCTTTCCCGAAGTACCTGTCCACAATTGCATTGGACCTGACCCCCGGATACATGGCCTCCCTCTTGAGGGATTCTTCAGGATCCACTATGGCTTTCAAAGGTTCGTATTCGATTTCAACCGAATCTATGAGATCCTCTGCAGTGTAGCGGTCATCCGAATATACGGCGGCCACTGGCTGCCCGACATATCCCACATAGCCGTTGGCAAGCACTGGATGGCTAAGTGCTGTGGGCCCGCCCTCAGTGGCTCCTTCGCCTACTTCAACAACCTCGAAATTCACTTCCTTGTGGGTCAGGTGTGCCCCAGAAATCTTAAGGATTTTTGCCCTCGCATACTGGCTCCTTGCGAAGCCAAGGTAAAGCATGCCGGGCATCTGGATGTCGTCTACGAACCTTCCTTCCCCTCTTACCAGTTTTTCACTAAGTTCCATTTCCTGCACCTATGCCCTGACCTTGATTTCGGGATGCTCCTCGATTGGGTCGCCTTCCTCTTCCATCTTCTTGCTGGCATCCTTTATTGATTCCACTATGTTGTCATATCCCGTGCACCTGCACAGGTTCCCTGAAATGGCAGCCCTTATCTCCTCTTCTGTAACGTTCTTCCTGTTCTTGAGCAGCCAGTAGGATGTAAGAATCATTCCCGATGTGCAGTATCCGCACTGCAGGCCATGCTTGTCCACGAATGACTGCTGTACCGGGTGGAGCTTCTCCCTGCCCTTTGAAAGTCCCTCGATTGTGAGAATCTTCCTTCCATTTGCCTGCACTGCAAGGATTGTGCATGACTTCACTGCCTTGCCGTCCATTATAACTGTGCATGCGCCGCAGTTTGTTGTGTCGCATCCAATGTGTGTGCCTGTGAGCCCGACGACATCCCTCAGGAAGTGTGCAAGGAGCATCCTTGGTTCCACTTCAGCTTCTTTCGCTTCCCCATTTACTGTGATTGAAATATTCTTCTTGCTAACCATCTTAATTGCCTCCTGCCCTTGACAAGGCCTTATTTATGGCCTCGCGTGTAATTCTCCTTAAGATTTCCCTCTTGTATTCCTCTGGCCCGTATGAGTCAGATACCGGCTCTGATGTGGCTGCAACCTCTGCGGCAGCCTTGCTGATCGCATGATCATTCAGTTCCGCTCCGATTAGGGCCTTCTCTGCCTTTTCCATTCTGCCCGACTTGGGGGAGACCGATGTTGTGGCAATATGTGCCTTCCTGCACCTGTTCCCGTCAAGTTCAAGCTGCACAGCAACAGCTGCTACTGAGAAGTTCCAAGTGTTCTTCTTGAATTTCACATAGGCTCCACCTGACTTCTTTCCCCAGAACGGGATGTTAATCTCAGTGAGGACTTCTTCAGGCTCAAGGGCTGTAGTGAAAGTGTCCAGGAAGAAATCCTTTGCTTCGACTTCCCTGGAACCGCCCTTGCCCCTTAGGGTGAAGCGGGCTCCCAGGGCGATCATAACTGCGGGGAGGTCATTTGCAGGATCGGCATGGGAGAGATTTCCACCTATTGTGCCAACGTTCCTCACAAGTGGATCTGCCAGCTGTTCTGTTGCGTCATGCAGTATCGGAAATCTCTTCTTAACCAGATCAGAGTTTTCGAGATCGCTGTCAATGGTCATGGCTCCGATCCTTACTCCTTCACTGCCCTCATCTATGTAACTGAGGCCCTTTACCTCAGATAGGGATACGAGGTAAGGGATAGAAGATATCCTGGATTTCAGCAGCGGTATTATGCTCTGGCCGCCTGCAAGTATCTTGGCTTCCCCAGGATATTTGGCTAGAATGTCAATAACTTCGTCAATGCCTGTTGGGGCAAAGTATTCAAAAGTTGGGGGATTCATCTTCCAAATAACGGTTAAAACTACTTAAATTTGAAGATTATTTTTGCCATAGAATAATTTATACAGAATTTAAGCCGTTACCTTATCTGTCTTTGGAATGCCCTTGGAAACCCTCTCCCTTCTCATTTTGGTAATCTGGGAGGCAATGCTTATGGCAATCTCGAATGGTGTTATTGCGCCAATGTCCACCCCAATGGGTGTATTGACCGAGTCGAGGAATTTCTGGGAAATGCCCTTACCCTTAAGCACTTCAAAATCATGTGCAGCCCTCTTCCTGCTGGCCATTAGCCCAACGTAAGCCGGGCTGCCCTTGGACACGGCCTCAAGTGCCTCAATGTCCCTCTCTCCCTTTGTGAGGATCACAACAAAGTCATCGTTTGTGAACTTGTATGATTTCATGTCGAAATCAAGGTTTGAAATGAGTTCATCCGGTTTTTCGCTGAGCATGGGGGCATGGTCTATGACCGTAACCCTGAAGTCCAGCTTCTTCCCCAGCAATACTAAGTATTCTTCTACTTCATCCCTTCCTCCCTGGCCGATGAGCACCAGGCGTTCGAACGGCCTGAAAGGCTCAAGGAAAACATCGATTGTCCCGCCGCAGAAGGTCTCAACAAAGATCTCATCCTGAACCTGCCTCGAGATCATTGCCTCGATACCCTTTCCAGCATCTTCAAGGTGTATCCTGATATTCTTTGGAGTTCCTGAATCAAGGACTTTTCTAGCCTCGTCCAGTATTACCGACTCTGGGCATGCTCCTCCAAGGGTTCCGTAAATGATCTTGTCATCGAAAACTACAACCTTGAACCCGGGTTTAGCAAGGGAAGACCCCTCAGTCTTCACAACAGTTGCAACAACAAAGGATTCCCCCTTTGTACTCATTTCATGAATCTTGCTGGCAAAATCGTAGTTCTCCATGCTCTTTGTTATTGAGAAATCTATTTAGCTTTTCCTAAGGGCAACGCAAAATGAGAAAGAATGCACAAATGAGGGATTTCCTATCCATGCATGAATGTGAAAAACTCAAATATTCTTGTTTTATGTTTTTAATGTAATGGCAGGAATTCAGGCCGTAATTCTGGCATCAGGTTTTTCAAGGAGGCTTGGAGTGGACAAGCTTTCCCGTGTCCTATGCGGCAAGACAGTCCTGCAGAGGGTAGTGGAGAATGCCTTGGGAACAGGTATGGGAAGAATCGTAGTAGTCATCAGGGAAAGGGGACAGGCAGCTATAGTGCCCAAGGACAAAAGGATAAGCATTATTTTCAACGAAAATGCAGATGCCGGCATGTCGAGCTCGATAAAAGCCGCAATCCTGAAGGCAGATCCAGAATTCGACAGCTTCCTGTTCATGAACGGGGACATGCCATTTTTCAGCACAGGCAGCATTAACAAGCTCGTTGAATTATGGAAGGGGAACCCGGAAAAGATGGCCTGCATCCGCCATGCTGGCGTACTCAGGGGGCCGGTTATATTCCCGCGGAAATACACAGATCTGCTCCTGAGCCTAGAGGGGGAGAGCGGAGGAAGGGAGATACTTGTGAAACACAGGAAAGAAGTGGTGTCATTGGAGATTGAAGACCCGGATGAGGTTGCTGACATAGATTCCCCCCAAGACCTGGAGCACGCCATGGAGATCTGCAGCAGGCTGGAAGAATCAGAAAAATGATACTTGGCAATGGGACATAGATGTATTTCTCGTAAACTCATATTTAAATACAGGACAAATTTATAGTGGTTCAAGTTGGCAGCAATAAAAATTAGGGAAGAACTGGAAAGCTTTTACAAACTCAAGACGGTTATGATCCTGTCCTTCGTTCTCACCTTTTTCCTTGAAAACCATTACATAAAATATCTTGAGGATCCTCAGCTCACCCTCAATTTCTCAAACTTCTTCAGCAACGGGAGCCTCCTTGGCCTCTACGGAACGCTCATTGGCCTTCTGCTCACCGCGTATGCCATGATTGTTGCAGTCCTCCCGCTATTCTCGTCTGAAAGCCTACAGAAGCCAATATTTTCACAGATCAACAGGTTGTTCGTATTCACCATTCTCGATGGAACACTGCTGCTTCTCATATATTTCACGGGCGGGCTGATACCATTGTTCGTTGCACAGAATCCGCTCTTCATCGATATGGAGATATTCTTTTTCTTCTGCCTCATGATCGGCCTGATTTTCTGTGTCATGACTCTCTCTGATCTGTTCAAGATCATAAGGAAACGCGGTTCCAGGTAAATATCTCCATTTTGCTTCACTGGCAGCGGGCGTG
>JAJZKS010000061.1 GCA_021850835.1 Thermoplasmata archaeon | reverse complement strand
AGGCATGGAATATTTGGCAATTAAAGAGGGGAAGCTTCAGGGCAGAGTAACAGTTGTGACGGGTGGAAGCTCAGGCATAGGCAGGGGCATTGCGCTTGCGATCGCCGGAGAGGGCTCATCTGTTGTTATAGGTGACATTGTTTCTAACCCGAGGGAAGGAGGGAAAGACACAGTATCTGTAGTTGGGGAAATGGGTGGCAAGGCGCTCTTTGTCAAAACTGATGTTACAGATGAAAAATCTGTTGAGAACCTTGTTGAAACCGCAGTCAGGGAATTTGGCAAGATTGATGTGATGGTCAACAATGCCGGGATCACCCTGATAAAAAGTGCACTGGAGACCAGCGGAGATGAATTCCTGAAAGTACTGTCAGTGAACGTGGCGGGCGCGTTTCTCGGCTCAAAATACGCACTCAGGCATATGGTCAGGGCAGGAAGGGGAAAAATCATAAATCTGGCATCCAACTTCTCCTTCAACGCGCTTCCCAACCTCTCAGCCTATGTAACATCGAAAACTGCAGTTCTGGGCCTTACCAGGGCACTTGCGGTTGAATATGCCCCGCTTGGCATCAATGTCAATGCAATATGCCCCGGAGCCACAAAGACTGAATTTACACGGCCTTTCTGGGACAATGAGGAGGGGTTGGCCCAGCTGAAATCTAGGATTCCCCTGGTTAAAAATGGAGAATTCCTTGTCAGGCCTGATGATCTTGGAAAACTTGCGGTTTTCCTCGCTTCCGATGATTCAGACATGATCACGGGAGACGGGATTCTTGTGGACGGTGGCTGGAGCGCCCTTTGATTCAATTAATATTTTTAAGAAGCTGGAATTATTTAATGATGACCCCGTGCCATTACCTTTGCCAGGATTGGGTCGATAAAAATTTATGCAGATAACCATTTAAAACCCTATGACCACAGAAAACAGAACAGATGACCTTATTGGCCTGGTGTCCAGCTCTAAGATCTATGATCTTGGCCAGCGGTACTGGAAAGGGATGCCTGTGCATCCTGCTGACCCCCCCTTCGTATTTTTCCTGTACCGGTACCACGAGCACACTGCCAAACTCTTCAAGGAAATTGCCCCCGGGTTTGCAGATTCCATCGGATACATGACTACTTCGATGCATTCCGGAACCCACCTGGATATGCCTGTACATATGTCACGGAACCTTAAGGTGCTGGGGGAGGACATTACAAAGTATGAGGACGACAGGGGCTACGTTGATGTGCCTGATAAATTCATGACTGTTGACCGGATACAGCCAATCGTCAGGAGGGCGGTTCTTTTCGATGTTCCAAAGTCAAAGAATCTTGACATTCTCCCGGAAAGGTATGAAATTACACCACAGGACCTGGAAAACACCCTCGCTGCAGAAAAAGTTACTCTGAACCCTGGGGACTGTGCCCTCATAAGGACAGGTTACTCGAGATTTTTTGAGAAGGACAGCGACGCGTATCTTCATAAGTTTGCCGGGTTAGGAGCGGCTGCTGCCAAGTGGCTGGTGGAAAAAGGCACACACCTGGTTGGAGTTGACAACCTCGCCGCGGGTGTCCCGAAGCCATTTGAAGTGCATAACATAATCCTGACGGACAACGGAAGGTTCCTGATGAAGAGCCTTTACCTTGAGGAACTTGCTAAGGACGGCAAGTTTGTTTCAATGGTCATGGTTTCCCCGCTTCGGATCATTGGGGGGGAAGCATCCCTTGTGCGGCCAATTGCAATAGCCTGATCCATTTTTTTGCCTTTCACCCATTTTTCATTTATTTCTTGGTTATTTTTCAATTCTGCAGATTATATCCGCGCAAAATTATTAGTGCACCTATCAATATGACAGTCGGTGAAAAATTGACCTCTGAACATTCAAAAGCATATTATGGGGAGGACTGGTGGGTCAGCCCTTTCAATGCACCTGGAAATGACGAAATGAAAGTCAGGCTCCCAAAGAAAGTGCAGCTGCACGATGTCACTCTGAGGGATGGAGAGCAGACCCCCGGAATAGTTTTCAACAAGGAAGACAAGGTTGCAATAGCCACTGCACTCAGTGAAATTGGCGTTCACAGGATTGAAGTGGGAATGCCCATTATTTCAAAGGAAGAGAAGGATGCCATCAAGACCATCACTTCTGAGGGCCTTTCAGCCAAGATTTTCACCCTTGCACGGCTTATCAAGAACGACATAGACCTGTCAGCAGAAACAGGAGTAAATGGCGTGGTGCTGGAGACCCCCCTTGGAACACCGAAGAGAAGACAGCTTGGATGGTCTGTTGAGAAGGCCATGGAACTTACGCTGGAAATGATTGACCATGCCAAGTCCTATGGCCTGTTTGTCTCCACATTTGGTGTTGACACAACAAGGACTGAGGAAGACATATACATGGATTATGTCAGGCAGGTCAACAGCACAAAGGTCGACTCAATTACCCTTGTGGATACCTTTGGGTGCACCACATATGAAGGAATGGCCTATCTTACAGGGAAGGTGTCAAAACTGACAAGCAAGCCCCTGGAGGTGCACACCCACAATGACTTTGGCCTGTCAGTTGCATCTTCATTCGCAGCTGTCACCAAGGGAGCCTCCACTGTTCATGTTGCAGTCAACGGGATTGGAGAGAGAACCGGAAATGCCCCCCTCGATGAGATAGTCATGGGCCTGAAATACCTGTACGGAATAGATACGGGAGTCAAGCTCAGCAAGCTGTTTGAGGTCTCAAGACTAGTGGAAGAGAGATCAAACTTCAAGACTCCCAGCAACAAGCCATTTGTTGGAACCCGGGCATTCGGAAGGGAGAGTGGAATTTCTGTTGCAGGATGGGCAAAATACAACCTCGGTTCTGAACCGGTCCTTCCTGATGTTGTGGGGAACAAGCATGAAGTGGTTATCGGCAAGAAGAGCGGAAAGGGCTCCATCGAGTACAAACTGAAGGAGCTCAAGCTCTGGAATGACAAGGTCAATGAGGAGCAGCTCGAGAAACTGATGATGATGGTGAAGGAAAAGTCACAAGCCACCAAGAGGGAAATTCCCGATGAAGAGTTCAGGAAGATGGCCAAAACAGTCATTTCCTGAAGCAGCAGAAACTGAAGATAGCCTGCTTTACCCTAATTATTTCCATTTCTTTTGCGAGGATGAGAGTCCCGTATAATATTCATTATTTTTTAAAATCAACATTTAAGTAATAGAACAATGTAGATGTTACGATACAATGTATCCTTCTAATTTCTCATACTATGCTCCAACCGAGGTTGAAGAGGCGGTAAAGCTGGTTTCTCAATTCAAGGGCGATGCAAAGGTCCTTGCAGGGGGGATGAGCCTTGTCCCCATGATGAAACTGAGGGTCTTTTCACCGGAAGTTCTGGTGGACATCAATGGAATCGGTTCGCTCAAGGAAATAAAGATTGAGGGGAAAGACCTGGTGATAGGCGCTATGGCAACAGATTATGCCATTTCCACTTCAGGCCTGGTCTCCGAGAATATTCCCCTCATAAGCCAGGTTGCAGGCTGCATAGGCGACCCTCAGGTGCGGAACAGGGGTACTATGGGGGGTTCGCTGTGCCATGCAGACCCATCCGGTGACTGGGGTGCATGCTTGCTTGCCCTGAGGGGAAAGGTCCAGGCAGTATCTCAGAACGGCAAGAGAAGCCTGGATTCCGACAGTTTCTTCATTGATTCCTTCTCGACTTCCCTCCGTGAGGACGAGATCCTCCAGAGCATTTCGTTTAAAATGCCTCAACCGGGGTCCGGGCATTCCTATATAAAGCTGGAAAGAAAAGCCGGAGATTTTGCGACCGTTGCCGTGGCTGTACAGTTATCGCTGGATAAGGGCGGAACCTGCACCTATGCTGGAATAGGGATGGCAGCGGTTGACAGCAGACCAATCAGGGCGGCAAAGGCTGAACTTAGGCTTCTTGGCTCAAAAGTAACTGCACAGGCAATTGAAGAATCCGCAGGCATGGCTACAAAGGAATGCAATCCCATTGATGATCCCCTGAGAGGGTCAGCTGAATTCAAGCGCGCCATGGTAAAGGTGAGCGTAAAGAAAGCCCTTGCAGAGGCTTTCAAAAATGCCATGGAGGCGATATAGATGGTTAAGGCATCGAAAAATGCCATGCAGGGCAGGCTACATGTGTCAATGAAAATCAATGGGAAGAAAACTGAAGCTGACGTCAATCCGAGAAAACTTCTCGCACATTTCCTGAGGGATGAGGCGGGACTGACTGGAGTGCACATAGGGTGCGATACCAGCAACTGCGGGGCCTGCACTGTACTGCTGAAGGGGCAGTCGGTCAAGTCATGCACCCTGTTCGCCGTGCAGGCCAACGGTTCTGAAATCACCACAATAGAGGGATTGCAGAAGGATAGTGACCTGCATCCTGTCCAGGCCGCCTTCAGGGAAAAGCACGCGCTTCAGTGCGGATTCTGCACCCCGGGCATGATCATGCAGGTAACCTGGCTGTTAAAGGAAGGAATGGCATCGAGTGATGAAGAAATCAGGGAAGGAATCTCAGGAAACCTCTGCAGATGCACAGGCTATCAGAACATAGTTGAGGCAATCAAGTTTTCCAAGACCCTGGAGGAAGAAGGAGGGAGAGAGTGATATGGTAGGCGCCCAACAGGTCTCAGTTATGGAAGAGGTAGAGGAGAAGCAGGTTTATGGCCACAGAATGAGAAGAAGGGAGGACCTCAGGATGATAACCGGCAGAGGTACCTACACAGAAGATATCACACCTAAGGGCACTCTTTACGCAACATTCGCCCGGAGCGAGCAAGCCCATGCAAGAATCCTGAAGGTCAGCATCGAGAAGGCCCTTCAGGTGGATGGCGTGGTGGCAATCTACACAGGAAATGACCTCAAGCCGCACATGAACCCGGTCCCGACCGCATGGCTCATACCGGGATCCGACCTTAAGACAACACCGTATTATCCTGTTGCCCATGACAAGGTCAGATATTCCGGAGACGCCGTGGCAGTGGTTGTTGCAGTCGATCCGTACATAGGCCAGGATGCTGCTGATCTCATTGAGGTGGACTATGAGGTTTTGCCCAGCATAACAAACCAGGAAGAGGCGGTCAGGGATAATGCCCCTCTGGTGTACGACTCAATCAGTAACAATATAGCATTCGTGTGGAAGCAGAGCGGTGGGGACCCGGATTCGGTGTTTGAGAACGCAGACCTGGTCATAAAGGAGAGGTTTGTAAACCAGAGAGTGCAGCCAAGCGCCATGGAAACCCGCGGAATAGTGGCGGAATATTCAGAGGCATCTGACCAGCTGACAATGTGGATGACATCGCAGAATCCCCATGTTCACCGTTTTCTGATTTCAATAATGACCGGGTTGCCGGAGCAAAAGGTTCGGGTGATCTCGCCGGATGTGGGAGGCGGCTTCGGCAGCAAGATCTCATGCTATGGAACGGAAGCAGTCCTCGCGTACATTTCCAAGGCACTGAAGAAACCCATAAAGTGGCAGGAGACCAGGAGAGAAAACCTTCTTTCAACCACCCACGGAAGGGACCACGTCCAGTATGTGGAAATGGCCGCAAAGAAGGACGGAACCATCCTGGGCGTGAGGGGAAAGGTGTACGCAAACCTTGGCGCCTGGCTGTCAACCACGGCACCGGGAGTTCCGACTGTGCTGTTTACCTCAATGTTCAGCGGGCAGTACAATGTCCAGGCAATGGAGTGTGAAGTTTATGGCGTCCTGACCAACACGGTTGCGGTGGATGCCTACAGGGGAGCAGGGAGGCCGGAGGCATCCTATTTGGTTGAGCGGATGGTGGACATACTTGCACACAGGCTGGGAATGGACCCTGCTGAGTTGAGAATGAAGAACTACATCAGGGCGAACGAATTTCCGCATCCCGTTGTAACCGGGATGGTGTATGATAGCGGAGATTATGGGGCAAACATGAAGAAGGCTTTGCAGCTCATTGATTACTACGGCCTCAAGGAAGAAATTGATGAACAGAGGAAAAAGGGAAAACTGGCAGGCATCGGCATTGCCTCTTACATAGAAATGAGCGGAGTGGGGCCCTCCAAGGGGGTCAGGAACACGGGCTTCAGCCTTGGGCTCTGGGAAAGCGGAACTGTAAGGATGCATCCGTCGGGAAAGGTCTCCGTATTCACGGGCGGGAATCCACATGGCCAGGGTGAAGAAACAACCTTTGCGCAGCTTGCGGCATCAGAGCTCGGCATCTCTGTGGATGATGTGGAAGTGTTTCACGGGGACACGGGAATGATTCCATTCGGCATGGGCACGTATGGAAGCCGGACCACTGCCGTAGCAGGCGGAGCAATTGCAATAGCCTGCAGAAGGCTTATGAAAAAGGCAAATTCCATTGCCGCACACATGCTTGAAACCTCTGATGACAACATAAGGTATGAGAATGGCAAATTTTTCAGAAATAGCGACAAATCTGTTGCCAAGACCATGGCCGACATAGCATTTGCAAGCTATGGGGCGGGAATGAGTGAACTGCCCCCCGGAATGGACCCGGGCCTGGAGGAAACCGCATTCTATGACCCTGAAAACTTTGTATTTCCTTATGGAACCCACATCTGCCATATCGAGATAGACCCGGAAACCTTTAAGGTGGCAATTAAGAGATATGTGGCGGTGGACGATTGCGGAAACCAGATAAATCCCATGCTCGTAGAAGGGCAGGTACACGGCGGAGTGGCACAGGGAATCGGGCAGGCCCTGTATGAAGAGGCCAGATACGACGAGGACGGAAACCTCATGACATCTTCATTCTCTGACTACGCATTGCCTTCAGCCGTTGAAATCCCGCGAATACAGAGCGCATTCACCAGGACTCCTTCACCACACAATCCCATAGGGGTTAAGGGCATTGGAGAAGCTGGAACCATAGCTGCACCAACGGCAATTGTCAATGCTATTGTTGATGCGCTCTGGTCAAAGGGAGTATCCCATATAGACATGCCAGTGACACCTGAGAAAATATGGAGAATACTGAAAAACCCATCTTAATGGCAAATTTTCGATCTGCACGGGAGCAGGTGGAAATTGTAATTATTGGGCAAACCTTCTTCTGGATCGAAAATTAGGCATTAGCCGAAATATCCCAAAAGATGAGTTAAACAAGTCATGAAAATCACTTGGTTATCAGAATATTTAAATAACCGATATAAGTTATTATGCTGTAAAATATATGAAGAGCGGAAATCCTTTAAAAGTGTGGCCCGACGTACCGGTCAAAGCTTTTGTACAATTGACGGACGGGGAGAAGAAAATTCTCGGGAGGAGACAGAAAATCATACTGGTCTGGAGCATACTCGCTTCTTTTACATATGCACTGATCTGGTATTGGCTTAATGCCGTGGGAATCAGCCCGAACCCGACTTTGATCTCCGTGGCCGCAACGTATAAATTCAATCCAGCAGAGATTGGGTATCTTGTATCGGCATTCGCGGCAGGTTTCATTGTCACGAATTTCATATGGGGACACCTCAACGATAATTACTGGCCTTACAGGATAGTTACGGTTGGGCTGATAGTTGCTGGAGCCATGACCATAATCTTCCCGTATGTACACTCCCTCGGAGGCATGATTGCCATAAGGCTTTTGGAAGGAATCTTTAATGGCGCTGCCTGGTCTGGACTGGTAAAGACTGTCCAACTCTGGTTCCCCATAGAGAAGAGGTCCAAGTACCTTGGGATAATGATAGCGGTTTACAGTTGGGCTATTTCCGCAGATGAACTCATTGGAAACTCTTTTGAGGGTTTTGCCGGAGGATGGCAGCAGTGGGCCATTATCGTGGGAATGCTGGGGCTTGTTGTTGGTGCCATCACTTATTTCACTGCCAAGCCGTATGGGCCAATGGTCGGCCTCCCGCACCTTGATTGGGGAGATGTTCCTCCAGCGAAGGACATGAGTTTCGTGAATGTTTCCAAGACGCTCTATAAGTTCAGGTGGATGATACTTGCCATTCTCTCCGGGTTCGTGGTTATCGGTGGAGCTAATGTGATAAGTACCTTTTACATACCAGATGTGCTAGGCGCAGTTCATCACATGACAGGGCCTCAGATTGCACTCCTTGCAACAGTATGGGGTGTGTCGCAGGGCATATTGATCCTAATCTTCGGTCCACTCAGTGACCGGCTGAGAAAGAGGGTCATTTTCATCAAGATTGGCCTTGGCGGCGCGGTCATATCCATGATCGGAGTTATATTTGCCACAATGTACGCAGGGCTTTCCATGCCACTTATGTACCTGATCACAATTTTCACTGGCTGGCCA
The DNA here is from genome assembly GCA_021850835.1 of Thermoplasmata archaeon. Next base: position 592 of record JAJZKS010000061.1, on the reverse strand, counting down.
TTTCTAATAGCTGGCCCAGTGTTCGCTCTGCTTGCCGACAGGTATGGAGTGCAACTTGTGGGAGCTGCATCGGCCCATTTTGAAGGCTTTGGAACAGGGGGAGGCGCCTTCGTCCTGCCGCTCATAGTGGGAACGTTGTCCGCAACCTCCGTGTATGGCCCAACTTCTACAATTCCCTGGATAGTGCTGGCAGTGATATACCTGGTTATATTCCTGTTCTGGCTCCCGCAGAAAGACTACGTGGTCTCCAGGTCCCTGGTGGATGTCGACACCCTTAACCAGGAGAAGCACGAAAAGGAAATTGAGTTTGGCCTGACCTGATAAGATTGGAAATGTGCAGGGGCGGCGCTAAAGCCGCCTTCTTTTTTATTTGATTTTGGATGGTTTATGCCGGTTGCGGCAAATCTGAATATAGATTTTTCAAAGATAAGACAATATCAATAGTTAGTTGAAGCTTGCCGCAACATCGGTTTCAACACTTCATGATTCCATCTGGTTCCTGCCGCCCTTACATGTACCTATAAGTTGTACACTCGTGGCTATAGAATTCATAACCTTCATATGACATAGTATTCTGGCACATTATTGAGAG
>JAJZKS010000060.1 GCA_021850835.1 Thermoplasmata archaeon | reverse complement strand
TACGCCGTTGTGCTCAAACTTGGCCCCAGCAGGGAGAAGTGTGCATTGCTTTCCCTGAATGCATTGCATAAATGCATTGCAAACCACGAACAAAAGGCTCAAGGAGGAATCTGAATTGGCAAAGTACAAAATATCAATTGACAGGCCGGGCTGCATAGGGGATGCCATCTGCACAGCCCTTTCCCGGAACTGGTTCATGGACAGTGACGGCAAGGCAAGCTTCCACAGGGAAATTATTGATGAATCGGAATACGAATCAAATTATGAGGCAGAAATATCCTGCCCTGTGGCTGTTATCAGAATGCAGAAGCTGGATTGATCCTGAAAAGCCGACGTACCATTTTAAAGGCAACACAGTGATTTCTTCCTAATTCCATCAATGCTCCATTGAAGACCTGGCCACAAGCAGTAGAACCCCTGCCACCACTCCATTGAATATCAACGTCAGAATTCCAAGCCCCACAGAATTTTCCTGGTAAGCTTCACGGTATTTTCCGGCGTTGTAATAAATCCTGATCCTGTTTATCCTGACGAAACAGTAAAGCCCCACTGCAAAGAATACCAGTGGAATCAGCGCGAGGAGGGCGAATGTGCCAATTCCCGGAGCCAATGCAATTCCAAGGAGCACAACGGCGTATATTCCAAAGGCTACGAGCGTAAGTATGGAAAAGACGAATGCGATAAGGATCAGTGTGGAATTCTCGCCTCCATTTTTTCCGGAATAGGCCTCCCTGTGGCCAATCACTGCTCCTGCTGCATTCACTGTGACAAGGTATCTCTTTGTTGCCCCTCCGGCCGTACCCTCCACTCCGACTTCGTAATCTGAACCTTTTTTCTCGAACTGGAAAATGTGAAGGACAGTGTTTCCCAAGCCAGTCTGGGTGGCAATCCAAGCCTTTGCAGCAGCTACAATGCGGGAACTGTCTGTGGATTCCATAACAAATTAAATCGCTCTTTATATAATAAAATTGTGAACTATTATTTATGATGAGCAGGCGGACCCAAAATTATTGAATCCTGTTTTACTGCAGTGATTCCCTGAACTTCCTGATGTCGGGATTAGTGAGGATTCCATGTTCAACCAGTGAATCCATGCTTATCCTAGCCTGTTTTGTGGTGTCCCTTTCCCTTACAGTGACAGTCTTTTCCTTAATGGTGTCCTGGTCCAGGGTTATGCAATAAGGTGTTCCGATCTCATCCTGCCTTGCGTATCTCTTGCCGATGGAGCCGCTCTGGTCGAAGTATACATACGGGTCCAGCTCAAGGATCTTCTCATGGAGTTCCCTGGCGAGGCCATCCAGGCCGTCCTTGTTTACAAGGGGAAGAATTGCAGCATGGTAGGGCGCAACCCTTTCCGGAAGCCTGAGAACCTTGAAACCGTTTTCCCTGGTGTAGAAGGAATGCATTAGCAGTGAAAGGGCCATCCTGTCTATGCCATAAGCTGGCTCTATGATTGAAGGGATAACATCCCTGTCGTCCACCTTAACGGACATGGATTCGCCGGTTGCATCCTGGTGCTTTTTGAGGTCATTCCTGTCCGCTATGCCTACAACTTCAACCCATGAATCATCAAGGAGCGCCTCTGCATCCCATGAATCGACTGAATAATGGGCCAGTTCATCATCATGCTGCTGCCTGAACCTTATATTCCCATGGTGCAGCCCAATAGACTTGAGTATATTGTAGGTCTTGTTGATGAAATATGCCATGGCATTACTGCTGATTATTCCCTTCTCGAACGCATTCTTCACATCAGAAACAACTTCTGGGCCATTCTTTGGGGCAAACTTGATCTGTTCCCCTGGAGAGAGATCTTTCCAGAACTTCTTCTCCGGGATGACGAAAACCTCTACTTCGCCCATGTTGAGCTCCTTCATTCTCAGAAGGCTTTGCCTGGGCGATATTTCGTTCCTGAAGCCCTTCCCTAGCTGGGCAACAGCCATGGGGAGTTTTCCCCTGAACACTGTGTTAAGGAGCTTGAAATTTACAAATATTCCCTGTGCGGTCTCAGGCCTGAGGTAAAGGTTGCCCGAGCTTACCTGTTCCGGGATCTTGAACATCTGCTTTGACTCGAAAGCCTTCGTGATCCTTGTGCCGCATTTGACGCACTTTACTGTGTTGTCCTGGAGAAACTTGTCCGCTTCATCCTCGCTCTTCAAGACCAGGTCGCTTCCAGCAGCTTTCATGACAGTTTCCAGCTTTTCGCGGTTATGGCACTTGGGGCATTCGGTTGCTAGGTCTGAAAATTTCTCGATGTGCCCTGAGGTCCTGAAAACAGATTCGGGAACAATTACGGGGGTATCGATCATTATTCCTCCTTCTGCAATGTAGGCCTCTTTCCATGCCTTTATTACATTGTCCTTAAGCATCACGCCAAGCGGGCCATAATCGTAGAAACCGGATTCTCCGCCGTATATTGAGTAAGAGGGCCAGAAGAACCCTCTTCTCTTTGCAAGTTCTATTACCTGTTCGTACACATTCATAGGAACACACTGAGTATCTGAATATCGTACAGCATATCTACTAGCTGTCCAGTACCCTGAAGAACAGGAAGTTGATTATAGTTTCCAGCTTCCATCTTTCTTACAGCGATCTCAAGTGTATCGTTGCTGTTGGTAACAACCGGCTGGGTGATCATGAAGTCTTTTACCGGCTCGCTCGGTAGCACAATATTCCTCTTCTCAATGAGGTAAGTCACGACATTCCTTATGCCGTCCCAGGACCATGGGTCCTCGTCATCGGCCATTCCCGTCTCAGAAATGTGGTGGCTCGTTCCCACGTCGACATTCTCGAAAAGGTCCCTGTCTGTGATAAGGCCCTTGAAATTGCCATCCTCATCAACAACCGGGCATGCATATACCCTGGAAAGCCTCATGGTGAATGCCACGACATTGAGGGGAGTTTCTTCCCAGATCGGAATTGCCACTCCCTTGAGGACCTCCCTCACTCTCTTCTTTCCGAACCTTGACCTGATTTCCGGAAGGAAGTTCTGTGGTGTAAGGATGCCTGTGATCCTGTTTTCTCCGTCTAAAACCGTAACATGTCTCCTGTTCTGCTTTATCATCTCTTCTGCGGCATTCTCAATTGGGGCATCCTCGTATACGGTGGAAGCCTTCCTCATGGTCATTGCCGTCTGGTCCTCGTCCGGATGGTCGAATATATCCCTCCTGCTGATGATTCCCGCATATTTTCCACGGGAATCTGCGAGAGGAAGCCCGGTGATATTGTTCTTGATCAGGGTCTTTATGATCTCACTGACGCTGCTTGGCACTTTGTATACTATTGGGTCTCTGGTCATGATCTCCGCAACGGTTTTGGACATATTCTGAAGATATTCCATTAATATATATAGTAAATCACTTCCAGTTTTTGAAGAAGTTAGACATACGGATCCCTGAAATAGCGCGTTTTTGGCTGAAGCTGCTTTATACCCCTGCTAGAAAAAAGCAAACCTCAAGTTGAAAAAGTTTGCCTTGGATATTTTAGAAAAAAATAAGTTTACTGGAGGGTAAACTCCTCTCCAGGCTTCATTACCTTTACAGTGGTGCCGTCAGTAACCATGGACTTGAATTTCTCAGGGTCCTGTTTAATGGGCGGAAAAGTGTTGAAGTGCATAGGTATTGTGTACTTGGCACCAATCAACTTAGCTGCAACTGCAGCCTCCTTCGGGCTCATGGTGAAAAACCCGCCAATTGGAAGAAGCGCAACATCAGGGTGGTAAAGCTCGCCGATGAGCTTCATGTCACCAAAGAGTGCCGTGTCCCCAGCATGGTAAATGGTCTTTCCATCTCCCGATACTAGGGCTCCGCATTCATTTCCAGAGTGGTCAGCGTGTGTAAGCCCCATACTCACTTCTCCAAACTGTGTCAGGTTTCCCTTGTTCATTCCGATGAAGTTCTCCTGGGGAACGCCGTGTTCTGCACCCATTGATGAGAGTTCGAACATGCCAACTATCTTTGCCCCTGTCCTCTTGGATATTGTGAATGCATCTCCTACATGATCCATATGGTTATGCGTTACCATAATGAAATCCGCTTTCTGTATATCCGACTCCTTCATCGCAGCATTGGGGTTGTCTGTGAGAAAGGGATCGATGAGTACTGTCGCCTTGCTGAATTTAACCATCCAGGCTGCATGTCCTAACCATTTCAGTGTTACCATTGATTCACCGATCTATTATTTTGGATTTCTATAAACTATTTTCTGTATTTGCAGGTCGAGAGCTATCTGTTTAAAGTTGAGGAGTCAGGCTGTAAAGGTCAAGGATCCCTTTATAGGAATAATCTCAAGACCTTGGGGTAATTCTGGATCCCGGCCTCAGTGTCCATGTGAATTTGAAGCCTCTCCAGCCTTGTTTCGCTGCTTCTTCTTGTGCCTCACATACAGTGAGCTTCCCAGCAGGCCGAGATAGTATGGTCCGATGAACAGCACGAAGTAATCATAAATGCTAAAGGCGATGTACAGAGAGAATAACACTATAATGCCCCAGGAAGAGGCTGTTATGGCAAGCATTACATACATACTGTTGCGCTTGACCTGCTTTTCCGGCCCCTCTTCTTTTGGTTTCGGCTCTTCCTTGGCAACTATGTATCCAAGACCCCAGCACTTCTCGCAAACGTCAAGGTGTCCATCAAGATCCGTAACATATCCTGATCCGCGGCAGTTTTCGCAAAGGTAGTTCATTCCACCACCCTACTTAATTCATGCAAATCTGGTACCTAACCGCTACCCCTATCAGGTTAACTGGATTTGGGGCATTAGAATACTGAGCCGGGAATCTACGCACTTTATACTCATTCATTCAAAGCTGGAGCCGCTGGCATCTCATTCAATTAAGAATGCAATTCACAAACTCAGGGACAGTAGAGTAAGCGTGAGAACCGGGAAACCGATGACAAATCCGACTTTCATGTAGTACCATGGTGATATTTTTATCCCGCTCTTTCTGTTGAGAGTATGCAGCCACACTAGAGTTGCCAGGGAGCCAATGGGTGTGAACTTTGGCCCTATATCATTCCCAACAACATTGGCGTATGCTAGGTTTATTGGCCCATGTATGGAAGAGAGTGCCAGGTTTCCGAGCATTATGGAAGGGAGGTTGTTCATTATCCCCGCTATTGCAGCGAAGAGATACCCACTGATAAGGACCCTTATGGGCGAATAGAGAAAAGCCATAGAATTGAGGGTCCCTGAAAGAATTGAGGTTACACCTTCTCTTCCCATCCCAAAGACAACAAGATACATCCCCAGTGAAAAGAGAACAATTTGCCATGGCGCTTCCCTCAATGGCTTGACAACATCAACTTTCCCGTTGGCCCTTGCAATTGCAAGCATAACGACTGATGCGGGCACAGCAATAATTGAAACCGGTATGGAAAATATGCCCCCCAGAGAATAAGCCAGGAGAAGAATTACGATTACAGGCAGGCTTAACCTGAATATCAACGGGTCCCTGATCACGCTGGATTCATCCTTCATGTTGGTCATATCAATATTTCTTGGTATAGCCCTGAGGTAGAAGAGATAGAGGAAGAAAAGGCTCGCAATAATGCTCACAGCGTCAGGGAATAGCATCTTGAATGCGTATTGAAGGAAACTGATGTTGAAATAGCCTGCAGTTATGATATTCACTAAGTTGCTTATTATAAACGGAAGGCTTGATGAGTCTGCTATAAAACCGGTTGCCATTATGTAAGGGATTATTGCTTTCCTCTCTACATTGGCCCTGCGGAGCAACATATAAATGATGGGCGTCAGGATTAATGCAGTCCCGTCGTTGGAAAAAATAGCTGAAATACCGGCACCCAGCAGGATCACTAAAATAAAAAGGTGGGTGCCTTTGCCTCTTGAAAGCCTCGCTATCTTTATGGCAGCGTATTCGAAAACTCCTGCCTCATCGAGGACAAGTGAGATTAAGATAATGGCCACAAAGGTGAAAGTTGCGTTCCAGACGATTCCCCACACGATGACAACATCTGAGAAATTTATTATGCCAACCGCAAAGGAGATGGCAGCACCAATTAATGCAGAATATCCGATGGGTAAATTCTTTGGCCTTAAAATAACAAGGAGTAAAGTGCCAATGAAGATTATAATTGAAAGCAGGAAGAAAATGCTCACTTATCTATCACTATGCCAGTTCCTTTACTTTCCTCTCTATTTGGTCTCTTATTTCTCTGACCACTTCCATGGGCTTGTTCTTCGGGTCACTGATTCCCCAGTCAATGACTTTCTTCTTCATTTCCACTGCAATTGGCCTCGGGCAGGCCTCTTCAATGGAACAACCCATTATTATCACAAGATCTGCAGCTCTGACCATATCTTGAGTCATAATTCTTGGTGTATTGTGGCTGATATCAATTCCTTTTTCCCTCATTGCTTCTATGGCCATTGGGTTGATCTTTTCTCCCGGAAAAGTCCCTGCACTTTCGCAGTCAAGCCCAAGGCTCTTCCCAAAGCCTTCAGTCATCTGGCTTCTTCCTGCGTTCTCAATGCAAACGAATAGGTATTTCAACGCTGCACCTTACCTTGTACAAGTTTCAATAACAGCGGAACAACTTCATTTTCTGCAAGGCGGTAAAAGTGCCATTTTCCTCTCTGTTCTCTTCGAAGCAGACCTGCTTTCTCAAGTAATCTAAGGGAACTGGAGATTGCAGGCTGCTTCATTTCGGATACAGCAGCAATCTGGCAGACGCACATCTCTCCTTTGGAAAGGAGCATAAGCAGCTTTATTCTCGTGCGGTCAGAAATGGCTTTCAACACTCGTTCTGCCTCCAGAATCTTCAACCGGTTCCCCTCCACCTCCAGTTCTTCAGACAGTCGTTTGAAATATTCAATGGACTCCATGGAACAGATCCCTTTCTTGGCTATCTCATCAAGCTCCTGTTGGGTCATACACGCATTCCTTCCCAAGAGTTGAACATATTATGATATATTAACATGATTATAGGTATAACAAAAATATGAATCATAAAGGAATTTGGCGAAAAAGGTGTAGAGCGGTCGAAGTATCATTGTTCCTCACTGGTTCGCCCATTTCTAAGATAAATCTTATAGAATCTGGTAATTCCCATATCAATGATAGGAGCAATCCTGGCTGGTGGGTATGGAAAAAGGTTGAAGCCCATTACAGATGAAGTACCGAAAGCCCTGGTCCAGATCAGTGAAAATTATACCATAATGGATAGGCAGATATTTGACTTCCAGAACATGGGAGTCAAAGAGATATACATTCTTTCAGGTTACCTCGGAGACAAGATTGAGGAAAGATATGGTGAAGAGAAGTATGGGATCAGATTCCATTACCTGAGGGAATCTAAGCCACTTGGGACACTTTTTTCAGTTAAAAACCTGCTTTCTGAAAAGTCAGATGAGGATGTGGTCCTGAGAAATGGCGATACAGTCACCGACCTGAACTTCAAGAGGTTCGTGCAGTTTGCGCAGGAATCCCCATACTCGCTCACAATGTTCGTCATAAAGATGAGGAGCCCATTTGGAATTGTGGATCTGCTGGGCGACCAGGTTACAGAGTTCCAGGAGAAACCTCTTCTCAACCATTTCATCAATGCAGGCATATACTACATCAAGAAAAGTGCCTTTGAAGCTTTCCAATCAGATTATGTGGACAAGGAAATTGAGACAACGGTTTTTCCTAGGCTAGCCAAGAAAAAGCTCACAGGTGCATACACAGAGGAGACTTTCTGGATGGGAATAGACAGTGAAAAGGATTTAGAGCAAGTCAGGAAGGAGTATTCAAACCGGGAGGACTTTTCATGGGGTTACATCAAGAAACTGTATGAAGGAAATGGCAGGAAATTCCAAGAATATTTCATCAAGGCCGGCGATCGAGTCTCAATTGATCCCGGTTCAAACAGCATAGTGCGCATAATTTCAGGCCGGGGAATGTATTCATCAGAAGAGCAGCATAAGTACCTTTCACAGGATGTTATACAGCTTAAAAGTGATACGAAATTCGTACCAATCGAAAACACACACCTTGAAATTATATCGATGTGATGCTTTTTTTTCAAATAATTCCAATTTTTTTTCATTTTTTACTCATATTTTTTTGAATTTACCCATTTGTGTGACAATCCGATATTCGTAATACGAGAAAACAACGAGTGGGAAAGTTTAATATCTAAAAGGCAATGAATCGTAGGTTTCTATGACCGTTATGACTAGGGAAGTGCTTTTAAAGGCACTTGAAAAAACCTATGGGCGTAAGGGGATGGTCAGGGGAGACGTGGAAGATCTTTGTGACTTCATTCTGTCATTCTTTGGCTACGAGGATTATGTCCTTGATAATGTCCTCTCTGCACCTGAAAGGGACGTTTTCTACAACCTTGAGGAGTACGGTTTCCTGGAAACGCACCGAGAAGAGGTAAATATTATCAAGGGAAGGTCCTGGAGAATAAACCAGTGGACCTACAAGAAGGACAATATTTACAAGGCTGCTGACGGCGTGGAGGAAGAGGAGCCTGAGGCCAACATATACGATGAGATCTTCAAAGAGCTGGAAAGCTAGGGAAACCGAAATAAAAGTGGTTTTTTAATCCCACTTCTTTTGCTCATTCTAGATGTAAATGATGCTCTTGGGGAAACTGTTGAATGGCCTGCATTTACCGTTCTGGAAGTAAACTGTATCCTCGATTCTGACACCGCCCTTTCCTGGAAGGTAAATGCCGGGCTCGATTGTGAACACTGAATTTTCCTTCATGAGTTCCTTGTTGTCCGGCACCAGGTAAGGGTCCTCGTGCACAGAAATGCCAAGCCCGTGCCCAAGCCTGTGTATAAAATTGGCGCCGTAGCCTTTCCTGCTGATCACTTCCCTGGCAATCCTGTCTGCATCGGCATATGTAGTCTCAGGGTTGGCCTCAGGCTCCTCTTCCTCC
>JAJZKS010000059.1 GCA_021850835.1 Thermoplasmata archaeon | reverse complement strand
CAAGGAAAGTAGCAGAAAAACTAGGATTGACCAAGGATGACAATGTAGTTGTCTTTACGATGGAAGACGGAAAAATTTGCATTGAAAAACTGAAACAACTATAATCTTCGACACAGACTCTTCTAAATACTGCCCCATATTACAAGAACACTACTTCTATCGAAAACAAAGCCTCCTTTTGATCTCCTATAACAATTTGCTCTTGTCCAGCAACTGAACCTGCAATTCTATTACAAATTTAAAATGATTAATTAGGATGTGAAAGGAGCGTTATAGCATTGACCTTTTTTTAGCCTTCTCAACAAATAAGTCCTTTATATCACTTAAAGCAAACAGGAGCTGATGGGCATTATCTGTTCTCACTTTGAGCATTATTCCGTCAAAGTCCTCAAAATCGCACTCAATCGATTCATTCAATTCTATGCAGTGCCACTGGGAACTTACGTATGCTTTACCAAGGGTCGTTTTCCGGTCTCCATTCTTCCTGTTGAAAGGTATGATAAAAATCCTTCTGCCCCGTATAACTCCTGACAGTTTGTCCCTCAAACTGGAGCAGTCATAATCGGAGGTTAGAAATATTGAGTTGCTCAAAGGTTTGTCTAATGTCGATTTAATGTGAATATACATCTTTTTGCGTTAATGCTACTTCGGTTAAAGCCACGAAGTTTTCATTGTAATAAAACTTGTATAATGTAGTATTATGTAATCATGAAAATTTGGGCTTTATTTCACATTCTGGCCCAAACGCTCTCCAGCCTGACTTTGGCCCTTTCAATGCTGTCCTTCTTCTGAAGTGTAACAACAACTGCATCGCCTTCAGCTATTTCCTCAAAATCCCTAATGTTCTTTGGTATCTGTATGACATATTTTTTTCCTACTTTTGCTGGAAATTCCATGAATGAACAGAAAAAACTGGAATATCTTGTTTTTTGTCTGTCTGACAAATGAGAAAATGAGCTTCAATCATTGGCTGAGGGAGGACTACATCCAGGCTGAGGCCATCATTTCCGCAATTTTCATTGATTCCGGCGTCCCCAGGGCCCCGAGGTTCCCGATTACATTGAAGCATTTTTCCTTGGGGTGGTTCTGACTCAGTTTCCATTTTCCTTCAACATTTGTTACCTCAATTTCAAAGGCAACGATTGCCTTGAGCATCCCGCTGTATTGCGGATCACTCCAGTCAGCCCACCAGTCTCTACCCAAGCTTTGCTCATGAATTCGGGTCAGTTCATCGAGGATTTCTATCTTCTTTTCCGTGTCTTTTATAAGCCTCAATTGGCCTGATGCAGCCACATTGGCATAATTCCATGTAGGAACAGCATGATCCTCTTCATACCACCCTGGTGAAATATAATGATTCGGACCAGCGAACAGAACAAGTACTTTCTTTCCTTCCTGCCCTTTCCATAGTCCATTGGCCAGCGCCATATGACCACGAATTCTTCTGAATTCATCATCTACGAGCATTGGAATAGAGGCTACTGCCGGCTCCCCGTTGCCAGATGAAAAAAGGTGCCCAAAATTATGCTCTCTGGCAAATTTGACAAGTCTTTCTGTATCGTTAACTGGAAAGGGTTTAGGGTTGTACATAAGTGCAATACCGTAAGACTTTACATAATTATATTGCCATTGATTGCTGCAAAGATAGTTATGCCATAAGAAGATCAAATTCCATGGAGAAAAAAGTGCACAAATGGAAAATTAAATGCAAGAACTGTGGTATTGAATTCGAACACATCTTTGTCGCTACAGATCTCTTCAAGCCGCATATATTCAATAAACTGACAATGACATGCCCAAGCTGTGGTTCCACCAATTTTGATCCGATCCGCCTGGATGGAAAAGAATCACTGGAAGAATGGCAGGCTGCACACCCTGATCTGAACATAAAAAGCCTCCCTGACCATTCTTATCTGGAAACTGGTGTAGCTTAGGCGAAACCTAACTTATTTTAGGGTGACCCTTTATACATGAGCATGAAAGATACGCTGTGCGGCAGGAAAGTATCGAGCTTCGGGCTGGGTACATGGAAAATGGGGGGAGGGCAATCCCCAGACTTCAGCCATGATTTGGACCACATTAAGGCAATCAGATACGCCATTGACCATGGAATCAATGTCATCGATACTGCAGAAATGTACGCTTTGGGACATACTGAGGAAATTGTAGGGAAAGCTATTTCTGCATATGATCGGAAGAATATTTTTGTTATCTCAAAAGTCTGGAGTGATCACCTAACCCATGATACCCTCTTAGATTCTGCCAGAAAGAGTATATCTAGGCTTGAAACGGATTATATTGACCTATACCTTATACACTGGCCTAATCCTAGTGTGCCCATAAAGGAGACCATATCGGCAATGGAAGAGTTAGTTGCTTCAGGACTTGCCAAGAACATTGGCGTAAGCAATTTCAGTGTGACCCAGCTGAAAGAGGCCATTGAAGCGACAGAAAATACGAAAATCTGTGCAAACCAGGTCGAGTATAACTTCAGCAATAGAACGCCAGAACATGAACTGATACCGTTCTGTGAAGAGAATGGTATCGATGTCATTGCATACACTCCAATCATGAAAGGCCGGACTTCAATTTACCAGAACCTCGTCGCAATGGCTGATAAGTACGGAGTTACGCCGGTACAGATGTCATTGAGGTATGTTATGGAAAAAGCCTACCCAATTCCAAAGTCATCAAATCCAATTCATATAGATGAACTCCTCGCGGCTACAAATATACCTCTGAAAGCCGAAGACTACAGTGCTTTGAGGGCCTGACCGGAAGACTTGAAAGTCGATATACCGGATTTCTCCTTCTTTTCAACCATTCCCAAAGAGTAAAGATGCCTCAGGTGTGATATGGCTTCGCCAATTGCAAAATTCATTTCCATGAGGTTCATTGAATCCAGCGTCCTTCCTTTGCTCCACTTTATTCTTGAAGCAACCTCAAACGCACTGCTCCATCCCCCCGAAACTGAAAGTATTTCATTAAGCCTTTCCAGGTGATGGTTGAGAATTTCAAGGATCCTGCTGTTTCCGTTGGTGAAAGGATCCCTGTGGCCTGGGAAAATCTTTTCTGCATGGAGTTTGAGGGTCTCCTTCAGGCTTTCAATGTAAAGCCCAAGCATATCTGACTCCTCGTCATAAAAACTTATGTTTGGGGTAATGCCTGGAAGCAGATGGTCTCCCGTGAACAGGTAATTCGTATCTGGTATGTGTATAGAGATAGAACCGGGTGAATGGCCTGGGTTGCTTATGATTTCAATATTGCTTCCAATCTTTTCCCCTCCTTTTAGCTCCCTGTCCAGGTCTATGTCATGATAAAGTGACATATTGTCAAGTACTGAGTGCCTGTCTACAATTCTTGAAAGGATGTCCGATGGAGTGCCGTTTGCAGCAAGTTCCCCTGACAGGAATTTTCCAAATCCATCCCTGTCTTCCTGAATTTTCCTAATCCTCAGGGCATCATTGCTTCCTATGGCGATTGGAATGCCATACTTGTCCCTGAAGGCCTGTGCACCACCAATGTGGTCTACGTGAAGGTGAGTGAGAACAACCAGTTCTATCTTAGAAAAATCTACACCCCTGTCCAGCAAAAAATCCAGTGAACCAGGAGACATTCCAGTGTCCACGAGGATGTGCCTGCCATTGTTGATTTCATATATATTGGCGGTCTTGAGTGCCCTTATTGCAATTGGAACTTCATGCCTGATTACTTGGGTCAAGGTACACCTGTATTGCACATTGCCGTAAAATCTTCTCTGATCCTCAGTGTGCCTTTCCTTCCCTGGCAAGTATCATTACGTCATTGACAACCGCGGCCGCTGTTTCCCTTGGTCCATCGTGTGCACTTGAAACCCTCAGGACACCATTGTTGTCAGTCTTGATTTCATAGCCAAGAGCTGATTCTTCCAGAGATAGAAGAAAATCTCCCTGATCGAGTAGGCCAAAGCCGGTGCTGATTTCAAGTGTTTCATTCTCTGAGGTAATGGAAGTAAAAAGTCTGAGCCTGTCTCCTTTAGATGTTAGCTCTGTAAGGTCTACTTCAGGTATTCCTGAATATTTAATGTCTTTCAGGCTGAACTCTCTGTCAAATAAGGCATTTGCAAGGATCACTGTCTTTCTAGCGCCATCAAGCCCGGATGTGTCGTCCGTGTAATCAGTCTCAGCCACCCCCATTTCCTGTGCTTTCTTGACCGCTTCCTCAAAAGATGTTCCGGAGTGCATCATTTTTAGCACATAATTGGCTGTAAGGCTCACAATCCCTCTGAATTTGATGACCTTCGAGGGCCCACAGCTGTACTTGGTGAAATTGAACAGAGGCACTCCACCTGCAACTGTTGCTTCGAAAAGGACTTTAACGCCCCTGTTCCTGGCATAGGGGACTATCTCTGCCCAGTGCAGGGCTAGAGGGGACTTGTTGGCTGTCACAATGTTGATTCCTTTATCTATGGCTGCACGGAAAATCTCCAATTCCCTGTTGCCATCCTTGGAGGCGGAGGAAACATCTATTATGGCATCTAAGCCTGATTCGAGGACCTGTTCTATTGTGGCTGGCTCTCCAAGGCTCTTGATGTTTTGTGCACGCTTGGCCAGCAGTATGTTTGCGTAGGTTCGCCCTTGATCGACTTTAACGATGACTGAGGAATCCGCAACGAAGGCAACTTCTATGTCTCTTCCGCAGGATTCCTTTATATGCCCACCGCTATCGGAAAGGATCCTGATAAAATTCTGGCCCACGTTGCCCAGGCCAAGGATTGCCACCTTCATGGTTTCACTGGTCATCAGAACCTTCGACTCTTGAGACTTCGAGAACCCAGTCGCCCTCACCAACATCAATAAGCTTTACGCCAGAAGTTACCCTGGACTGGCTCTTGATGCCGCTGACTTTGAGCCTGATGGTCTTCTCATTCTTTGTGACTACCATGATGTCGTCGTCTCTTCCCACTGGTATGGCCTTTACAAGCCTCCCGGTTCTTTCACTCTTCTTGAACACCAGTATCCCTGAAGATCCTCTGTGGTGAACAGAGAATTCTGCCAGTGGAGTCCTCTTTCCAATCCCAAACTCCGATATGGTGAGGATTTCCTGGTCGTCATCAGCTATGAATCCAGTGATCACGTAGTCGGCGTCCTTAAGGCGCATTGCCCTTACTCCCCTGGATGACCGGCCGGTTCCCCTGACCTCAGAGAGCTTGAATACAGCACCCTTGCCCTGGTTTGAAATGACAACGACATTTTTCCCGCCAGTTGTTGATTCAACTGCAACTACTTCGTCATCCTCTGCAAGAGTGATGATCTTGAGGCCAGATGCCCTCATGATGAAGAGATTGGTTGCCAAGGTCTTCTTTATGAAGCCATTCCTGGTCATTATCACAAGATCAGATTTCTTGTTCTCAGGAGATTTCATTATCTGCTTGATGGTCTCCCCTTCAGACAGGGGCAGATAGGTGGAGGCTGTAACGCCCACAGATTTCCTGCCCTTCTTTTCAATCTCGTAAGCCTTTGACTTCAGTACCCGTCCCGTGTTTGTGAAGAAGAAAATGTCATCGTGGGAACTGCAAGAAACAATGCTCTTGATGCTGTCCTCTCTTCTTGTGGATGTTATGATGCCTTTCCCTCCACGGCGCTGTGCACGGTATTCTTCCAGTGATACTCTCTTGAGAAGGTTACCTTCGCTCAGGATCAGGACATCGTCCTCCTTTGGTATTAGATCTTCAATAGATCTGCCTTTCATCTGCTTGTAGGTGATCTTGGACCTTCTTTTGTCACCGTATTTCTTGGAAAGGTCAAGCATTTCCTGCTTGATTATTCGCTTCCTCTTGCCCTCATTTGAAAGAAGATCTTCGAAGGATGCAATCTTTGCACGGACTTCGGCCAGTTCTTCCAGAACTTTTGAAACTTCTAGAGTAGTGAGCTTCTGCAGCCTCAGGTCAAGGATGGCATTGGTCTGGATTTCGTCGATGCCCAGCGCTTTCATCAGTTTTGCCCTTGCGTCGGGTACATCCTTGGCCTTCCTGATGATCTCTATGACATGGTCTATGTCCTCAAGGGCCCTTGAAAGTCCGAGAAGTATGTGTTCCCTTTCCCTGAGTTTCTTGAGTTCAAATTCCGACCTTTTGACAATAACTTCAAGCCTGTGGTCAATGAAAGTCTGGACCATGCCCTTCAGGTTTAGGGTCCTGGGCTGGTTATTCACCAGAACCAGGTTTATGATACCGAAAGATGATTCAAGTTCAGTGTGCTCATAAAGCTGGTTAAGTATTAGGCCTTTCATGTCCTCATCCCTGACCTTTATTACTATGCGCATGCCTGTCCTGTCGCTTTCATCCCTGATGTCAGTTATACCCTTGAGAACCTCATTCTTAACATGTTCAGCAACATTCTGGATGAAAACGGCCTTGTTCACATTGTATGGCAGGCTCTTGATTATGATATGCTTGGGGTCTTTCATATCAACTTCTCCCTGGGATACGACCTTGCCTCTTCCCTTGGTATAAGCGTCTACCAGTTCAGGGGTGTAGAATGAAATCCCTCCACCTGGGAAATCCGGCCCCTTTACGAACTTAAGGAGATCCTCGACCTCGTATTCCGGATTGTCAAGTGCATAGGTAATTGCATTGCAGACTTCGTTAAGGTTGTGCGGCGGCATGTTGGTCGCCATTCCAACGGCAATGCCTGAACTACCGTTAATGAGAAGGTTGGGCACTTTTGTGGGGAAGTATTCCGGTTCTTCAAGGGATCCATCAAAGTTTAGCATGAATGGGACAGTGTTCTTGTCAATGTCCTCCAGCATTTCCTCTGAAAGCCTTGCCATTCTTGCCTCAGTATACCTCATGGCTCCTGGCGAATCCCCATCAATCGAACCGAAGTTTCCCTGCCCATCGATCAATGGATACCTGAATGAAAAGTCCTGGGCCATCCTTGCAAGAGCATCATAAATTGCAGTGTCACCGTGCGGATGATACTTACCCATGGCTTCTCCAACAATTCTTGCCGACTTCTTGTACGGCTTGTCATGAGTGAAACCAAGCTCACTCATAGCAAACAAAATTTTCCGTTGAACTGGTTTCAGGCCATCCCGCACTTCCGGGAGTGCCCTTGATACAATAACGCTCATGGCGTATTCTAAGTATGATTGTTTGATCTCGTTTTCAATAGGTCTTTTTTCCATTTTTTAACCTCACAGGTCTATATTGGTGACGTACCTGGCATTCTCTTCGATGAATTTCCTTCTCGGCTCAACTTTGTCACCCATAAGTATGGAGAAGAGCCTGTCTGCATAAGCGCCGTCCTCGATCGAAACTTCCACTAATTTTCTAGTATCAGGGTTCATAGTAGTGTCCCACAACTGCTCCGGGTTCATTTCTCCCAAACCCTTGAACCTCTGGGTAATTGCATTTGCCCCCATTTTTGAGGCAACTTTGTCCTTGTCTTTCTCAGAATAGACGTATTCCACTTTTTCCCCTTTCTGGATCCTGTAAAGCGGCGGTTGGGCGAAGTATATCTTCCCGTTTGTAATTAGTTCCCTCGAAAATCTGTAAAAGAATGTCAGCAGAAGTGTTCGGATGTGTGCGCCGTCCACATCAGCATCTGTCATGATTATGATTTTCCCATATCTTAGCTTTGAAAGGTCAAGGTCTTCCTTGATGCTCGTCCCCATTGCTGTGATTAGATCTCGTATGATTGCATTCTCGAGAGTCTTGACATCTGTGGCCTTTTCCACATTGAGGATCTTCCCCCTCAGGGGCAGAATAGCCTGGAATTCCCTGTTCCTGGCCTGCTTAGCAGTGCCTCCTGCAGAGTTACCCTCCACAATGTAAAGTTCCGTTCTGGTGCTGTCGTTGGAAGAGCAGTCCGCAAGCTTCCCCGGAAGGCCACCGCCTTCAAGAGCTGATTTTCTCCTCACAAGGTCCCTTGCCTTTCTTGAAGCTTCCCTCGCAGCAGCAGCTGCAAGTGCCCTCTTGACAATCAGATCGGCAATGTTTGGATAGGATTCGAAGTACTCCCTGAGATATGTTTCAGTAACCGATTGAACCATTCCCCTGGCTTCGCTGTTTCCTAGCTTTGACTTTGTCTGTCCCTCAAATTGCGGCTCAGCTATCTTGATGTGCAGAACAGCAACAATGCCTTCCCTTACGTCATCTCCTGTGATGGCCTCAACACCCTTTACCATGTTCTTGTTCTTGGCATAGTCCTGTATAGCCCTTGAGAGACCTGCCCTGAATCCAGCAACATGTGTTCCGCCTTCTATTGTGTTGATGTTATTGACAAAACTTTCAATGCTCTCAGAAACGCCTGTATTATACTGGAAGGCGAACTCCACGATCCCGTTTTCAAGTTCCACCTTGTTGGAAATTGGTTCCTTGTGGACGGAATTATATCCTTCACCCAGGTACTCCACAAATGCGGAAAGGCCACCTTCGAAATGCAAGGTTTCTTTCTGCTCTGTCCTCTGGTCCTCTATAGTTATGCTGATTCCGGGATTCAGGAATGCAAGGTCCCTGGTTCTCTCAAGGATGGTGGAAAACGAGAAATCCACTGTTTCAAAAATTTCAGGGTCCGGGTAGAACCATATAATGGTCCCATGGGATTTTTCAAGCTGGATTGAGACATTTTTCATGTCTTCAGGTGGGTTCTTTGTGAACTCAGAAGTCTTCATGGATTCGAGTTTGGTTACAGGCGCTCCCTGCTTGAATGTCTCGAAGTATACCTCGTTCCCTTTCTTGACTATTGCAGTAAGCCTCGAGGAAAGCGCATTGACCACATGTACACCCACTCCGTGAAGACCTCCGGTGATCTTGTAGACTTTCTTGTCAAATTTAGCACCGCTGTGCAGTTCTGTAAGGACTATCTCAAGGCCAGGCCTGTTATACTTGGGGTGCAGGTCAACAGGGATCCCTCTTCCGTCATCCTCAACGCTGATTGAAGTGTCTTTGTATATGGTTATATAAATGCCCTTGGCAACACCAGCGTTAGCTTCGTCAACGCTGTTGTCGACTACTTCATAGACGAGGTGGTGTAGGCCACGCTCATCAGTTGAGCCAATATACATTCCGGGAACTTTTCTTACAGCTTTCAGTCCTTCTAGAATCTGTATCTGAGATGAATCATAATTTTCCATTGAATTTACCACTTCCAAAATTAAAT
>JAJZKS010000058.1 GCA_021850835.1 Thermoplasmata archaeon | reverse complement strand
ATGATATCCGGGCTCAAGGTTGTCGGCGACCACTACATTGGAAAAAAAGAGGCTTATGAAATGCATTGCTGTCATCAGCAACGAGAGAAACATTCGTGGATAGTTCTTTAGAGATCTGGTGCCAATGAAAGTATCCCGCACTCTGAGGATGGGCAAGCCAAAGAAAGTAGCCACCGACTTTCTGCCGAGGAAGGGGGCAATAAATACACCGTTGTCCCCGTTGATATGGATTGCGTCAAAGTCGTCCCTGTGCTTTAATGCATAAATCATGGCTCCAACATTGAATGCCACCTTGTAGAAAAAGGAGGGGATACCTCCCCTTGGTTTCTGTCTTTTGATAATGTTGACTTTTCTGTAATTTGCACCACTTGTGGTCCTGTGTGTCTCCTGAGAATAGAGGCAGGTTACTTCATGACCTGCTCCGGACAACCGCACAATGAGGTTGAGGACGAAGTCTTCCACACCGCCACAGTGGCACTCAGGGTCCTTATATGCAATTTCAAGTATTCTCATAGATTCGCCGTCCAGGTTGAATGCCGGCTAATTGTGAGCATCATTCAATTTCCTTGCAATGTCATTTATGCTTTCTATTACAAATTGCACTTCCTCATCAGAGAGGTATGGGTGCATGGGAAGGCTCAGTATCTGCCTTGAAATGTGTTTTGTGATAGGAAAATCTCTCCAGGTCATGCCCATATGGGAATATGCTCCTTGCTCAAAGGGAGGGACAGGATAGTGTACTATTGTCTGAACATCAAGCTTCTTCAGCTCTTTGGACAGTTTATCCCTCAATTCTGACATAACAGGGAAGATATGCCAATTTGGCCTGGCATAACCCTTAACCGAAGGAAGATGTAAAATTTCAGGTTCAATCTCTTTCATGTATCTGTCGGCAATTGACCTCCTTCTGGCATTCCAATTTTCCAAGCTTTTCAGCTTATGCCTGAGGAAGGCTGCCTGCATCTCATCCAGCCGGGAATTGTAACCGATTATTTCACTTATGTACTTCTCCCTGGTGCCGTAATTTCTCAGCATTCTAACACAATCGGCAATTTCCTCATCGTTTGTAACCACGGCACCGGCGTCACCGAAGGCTCCGAGGTTCTTTGTAGGGAAAAAGCTGAAAGCTTCAGTTTGGGCAGTTGACCCAACTACTTTCCCGTTGTAGTATGCGCCATGGCCCTGGGCAGCGTCAGTAACAACCTTGAGATCATGTTCAGATGCGAAATCATTGAGCGCATCCATGTCTGGTGTCTGATAATAGAGGTGTACCGGCATTATTGCCCTGGTGCGTTCCGTAAGATGGGATCTAATCCTGTTGGCATCGATCTGAAATCCCTGTACTTCGGGCTCCACGGGTACTGGTTTTAGGCCAGCTCGTGTAACAGCAATCCAGGTGGCAATATACGTATTTGCGGGGACTATTACCTCGTCTCCAGGCCTGAGTCCCAGCGCGAGAAGCGATAATGTGAGCGCGTCCAGTCCTGAAGCAACACCGACGCAAAACTTTGAATGGCAGTAAGAGGCATATTCCTTCTCAAATTTCGCGACCTCGTCTCCCAGTACAAAGTTCCCTTTTTTCATAAGGCCATCAAATATTTCCAGGTATGCCTGCCGATCTTGCTCATATAGGAGGTCTAGCCTCTGGAAAGGTACTTTCATGTGAATCCCTGCCTCAATCTTTTAAACTCGTCGAAGCTCGATATATATTCCAATTTATCGTACGGACCATCGGCTAATACCATGTAAATTGATCCACTTTCCAATGCCATTATTGAACACCAGATCATTGGCGGCATGTAAAGCCCTTCGCTTTCTTCGCCAATTTCAGCTTCAGCTGAACTTTTTCCATCATCCACTGTAACAGATATTTTCCCCTTAAGCACGAAAAGAACCTGCGAGATATGTCGGTGTGCATGTGATCCTCTCATTTGTCCCTCATTCAGGCCCTTTACGTAATATATTCTGTAGGGCTGGAAACCATTAGGCAGGTTGTCTGTCAACACCGACAGCTCCCCTCTCTGGTCCACGTGCCTGTCCACCTTCAGAAATGCGCAGCCTTTTATGAGCTCCTCTTCCATTGAATGATGAATAATTGTAGAGATAATATACTTGTGCAACAATCCGCCGATCTACGCATTGCTATGCCATACGAAGCTTAAACTCAGAAAGTCTTTACCTACATAAACACCTGCCCTTTGTCATACAGGATTCCTTTAAATCTAACTGAAAGGCTGATCTATTGTGGCATCGTCAAACTCAGAGATATTGAAAATATTAACAGGCAAAATAAGCCATATATTTCCATTCAACAAGCACTCAACAGATTGGTTCCATAACTTTGAGAAACTCCACGATCTTTACATTTCTGAATTCCGCTTGAAGATGGAGGAGGGAAGCAGGACATCTGCCGGCATCTTAAGTTATCTGGAGGAAATTTCTGCCAATGTGGAGAAAGTTCTCGACATACCCTGTGGAATAGGGCGAATTTCCAAAGATTTGCTATCAAGAGGGATGGATGTAACCGGGGTCGACATATCCAAGCACTTCCTCGATGAGTTCAGGCATATATCTGGCCGGTTGGGAAACAGTGGGAAATTGGATCTTGTGAATGCAACTTTCAAGGAATTCATGCCCCCTGTGGCCGGCGAAAAATATGACCTGATGATAAACTGGTGGACAAGCTTTGGATATTCAAGCTACCAGGACGATGTTGAATTTTTCAGGAATTTAAAGCAACTATCGCACGGGAATACTGTTCTCATGGTGGAAACCTGGCATAGGGATTATATTGCGGGCCACAAAATGCGTTTCACCTACAAGGACTTGGGAAGGATATCTGTTGTCAACGAGAATCTTTTCCAGGACAACTGTTCAAGCGTCTACACAACGCACAGCTATTACGAAAAATCAGGGAATGACCTCAAGTTCAGGGATCGGTTCGATTCATCAATCAGGCTGTATTCCAAGGATCAGCTCCTGGACCTCATGAAAGAAGCAGGGTGGGAGGTAATAGATATCTTCAATAACATAGAAACAAGGCAGCCCTTCAATTATGCCAATGACCGTATTGTCCTAATACTAAAGCCAGCGGGGAGCCAGTCCTGAAATTAAAGCGATTCCAGCAATATTTCAGAAATTTCCGCGCTTCCTCTTGTGCTCACTAACCATTTTGCCAGCGTGGAACAGGCTTGTTACTGTTCCCGCATCTATCCAGGGGTTTTTCATGATCTTGTAGGTTGCTCTATTTTCCCTGACAAAATACCTGTTTACGTCGGTAATTTCCAGTTCCCCCCTTCCGGAAGGGGTTATGCCCCTTAGCACACCGAAAACATCAGAAGTGTATTGATAAAGGCCCGTGACCGCAAGCGAACTCCCCGCATCTGGAGGTTTTTCCTGGATATCGGAGATTCTCCCGGACTCATCCAGGGTTGCGATTCCAAACCTTCTGCCGTCAGGAACTTTCTTGAGGAACAGGGTTGCGCCCTTAATGGGTTCACCCGTAAGTTTTAGGTTTCCCAGAATGATATTGTCGCCAAGTATCACCGTGATATCGTCACCGTTTACGAAATTCTCCGCAACAGAGAGGGCATCAGCAATTCCGGCAGCGCTTTCCTGCAACCCATATGTGAATTTGGCACCAAAGTCCCTTCCATCGCCTAGGTACCTCATGAAATCTCCTGCCTTCCTCTTGTCAGTTACGATCATGATGTTGTCAATTCCAGCCGAGGTTAGAGTCCTTATGGGAAAGTTTATCATGGGTTCATCATAGACTGGAAGCAGGTGCTTGTTTGTAACTTTTGTGAGAGAGCCAAGTCGTGTTCCGGTGCCGCCTGCCAGTATGATCCCTTTCATCGCTTTGTTTAAGCATATGGATGTATTTTATTGTTATTCGTGCATGGGCCTCGGGGCGAAAGCTCAAAAATGTTAATTTATTAGAGAAATAATATGGATACGGTAATGATGTCGATGAAAGGGAATTACTTCTGTTTTAAGGGGTGCAATATACAGGATTCTTCAAGAACCGGTTTTCGCAGGAGCAATAGTTCTTTCTCATCATTGCTGAACCTGAATGGCAAAGGGAAGTGGGAAAGTTAGCGGGCACGCCAGAGATATCAATCATTGTTACATGCTACGACAGGAAGGAGTTCCTGCTTTCCGCGCTGATGTCCATCTCAAGGCAGGATTCCCCGCGTGAGATTTATGAAGTCATAGTGGTAAAGAATTTTGCGGACGATGAAATTGATAATTTTTCCAAATTGCAGGGATATACATCTATAATCACACAAACCAGTTCACAGGGCGGCCTAGCCGCAGAGGGCGTGATTGCCGCCAGGGGAAGGGTGCTCACATTCCTCGACGATGATGACCTTTTTGACCAGGCAAAAATATCAAAGGTCAGGGAATATTTCTCAGACGATAGGGTTGTTTTTTACCATAATGCCCACAGACTGATTGATGAAGACGGAAACCCAAAGCCAGGATACAAGCTGAAACCGCCCGGCGAAGCCATAAAAGTCACCATCGGCAGCCGCCTGAATTTTAAGAACGTGCTGAAGGAGAACCGACTCTACCATCTTGGTACATTCTACTTCAACCTGAGCTCAATATCAGTACTACGTGAAGTTGCATTCCACAAAGTAAGGCTCCTGGCGCAAATGGAAAGCAGGCCTGACGATTTCATATTCTTCGCATCGTTGAAAAGTGAAGGTTGCACAATGATCGCAGGGACAGAAGAGTTGACATATTACCGGGAGCATGAAAGCGCTTCGAACCCGGAAGGAACCAGGGAGAAGCTCATCAACCTCAAGAGAAGGCACATAATGGGCAGCAAGATTATTGCAGATATGATGGAAGGCACTCCCTTTGAATTCCTGGCAAGATCCCAGCTTGTCATACCTAAGACTGACCTTTGCAGGCTGAGTCATGACCTAAAGGGTTACCTGGGCATGGGATTCCTATATTACAAGTCCCAGAGACAAAGTAGTTTTCCTGCTGTGTACATCCTCACAAACTATCTGCTCGGCCTCCTGGAGGCCGGAAAAAATCCATTGTTCATGAGGATTAGGTCAAAGTTCCTCTCCGCAGTAGGAGATATCAGAAGCTGATTCGGGGAATATTAAATGCAACCATCCGCATGTCGCAATAGAAAAAGCTTTCATAACAGCAATTATCCCATCAGGTGAAAATAGCCGTAACAGGTGGTTTAGGGTTCATAGGTTCCAACTACATCAGATATGTGCTTCATAATTACCCTAACGACACAGTCATTAACATTGATAAGGAGACATATGCGTCCAACAGGGCATACGTCAAGGAATACGAAGGTGACAGCAGGTACGATTTCAAGCGCGTCGATATATGCAGCTCCTCAGAAGCTATGAAGTGCCTAAGTGACGCCGATGCCATTGTGAATTTTGCGGCAGAATCCCATGTTGACAACTCCATCCTTGACATAAGCCCCTTCGTTTCCACCAACTACATGGGAACTGTGAATCTCCTTAATATTGCGAGGGAACGCAGCATAAGGTTCAACCAGGTGTCCACTGATGAAGTCTTTGGATCCCTTCCCTTGAACAGCAGCATAAGATTCACTGAAAATACATGCTACAACCCAAGGAATCCTTATTCAGCAACCAAGGCTGCCGCAGACCATACGGTTATGGCCTATTACAACACCTATTCTGTGCCTGCAACAATAACCCATTCGAGCAACAACTATGGCCCCCACCAGCACAGGGAGAAGCTTATTCCAAAAACCATATTGAACCTTAATGCAAACCTGAAAGTACCAATATACGGCAACGGCCTGCAAATAAGGGACTGGATATACGTGGAAGACAACTGCAGGGCCATAGATATTGTTTTACGGCATGGGAAAGCCGGCCAGAGATACCTCATCGGAAGTGGAAATGAAATGCCAAACGTTGCTTTGGTTGAAAAAATCATTGAGCTAATGGGCAAGCAGCAAGATATGATGGAACACGTGAATGACAGGCCAGGGCACGACATGAGGTATTCCAGTGATTTCTCAAAGATCAAAAGGGAACTGGGATGGGCACCAAAGATCAGTTTAAATGAAGGGCTGAAGCTGACAATTGGCCATTATTTGAACAACCTGGATTTATACACTTAATTTCACTTACTTAACAGTGGCGAACGCAGTTTCAGCATAAGCGTATGAAAGCTGTTCGCGTGTTACTCCTTGACAACCACGCTGTAAATCTTTTCCACTTTCTCCCTGATGCTGTCCATCTCTCTTACAATCTTGGGTATGCTGTCCGAATAAATTCTCTCGATCTTTTCGAGGTTTTCAACTTTCTTAAGGAGAAAATCAATCCTCTCCCTTAATGCTGCGGGGCCTAGCTCCGTGAAACCCTCAAGTATGTCACTTTTTTCTTCATTTATAGACTCAGATGGGATCTTTTGTTCCGACGTGGCATCCAATATCTCGATATCCCTTGCGGAAACGTAGTGGGAGAACACATAATCGGGAAGCTTGATTCCCATGGCCATTATGCTGTGGCATTCGTCTTTTTCTAGGGGTTTTGATAGCCCGTTGCTGTAAATAACCCTGATCCTGGAAATCTCGCAATTCGGGTAGTCAAAACTCATAACCTTCTCCCTTATTCTTCCGTTGAGTTCCGTATAGAGGCTAATAGGCAGGCTATGCTTGAGTCCTGAGATGGATAGTTCAAGGTTCTTTAGCTCGCGGTATCTCCTGGCAGAAGATATCTCGCTCCTGAGAACGTTGTGATCCACCATGTATTAGATAATGCGTTTAAGAAGAATATCTTTTTTCTTAATCCAGTTGAATTAGCAAGCTGTGCATGTACAATATGGGTGCCAGGTTATCACTGATAGACAACAATTTAAAACCCCTGTTACATTTTGAGGTCAATGAAGGCTTTAATAACAGGCATTTCCGGCCAGGATGGATATTTCTTGTCAAAACTGCTGCTGTCCAAGGGGTACGAGGTACATGGAGTCATAAGGAGAAACAGCTCAATGTCCATAGGCAACCTGAGTTATCTCGGGAAGGAGCATCTCTCGCAGATTAACATTCATTATGGGGATCTCACGGACGCAAACTTTTTCTCGAAACTCCTTTCGCAGCTAAAGCCGGATGAAATGTATCACCTTGCCGCCCAGAGTTTCGTTGGATACAGTTTCGAGAATCCCTCGTCCACATACGATGTGAATATAGGCGGGACACTCAATGTAGCCAATGCGGTAAAGGATTCTTCCCCCAATACGCGCCTCTATTTCGCCGCAACATCGGAACTCTATGGCCAGCCCAAGACCACTCCCCAGAACGAGGAGACGCCCTTCCATCCCCGAAGCCCCTATGCCGTATCTAAGCTGGCAGGCTTCTGGACCATCAAGAACTACAGGGATGCATATGATCTTTATATGAGCAGTGGAATCCTCTTCAACCATGAGTCTGAGGTGAGGGGCCCTGAATTCGTCACGCGCAAGATATCACTTGCGGTTGCCAGGATTGCATCTGGCGACATGGAACCAATAGAACTCGGCAACCTTAGCGCGAGAAAGGACTGGGGCTATGCAAAGGATTACGTTGAGGGCATGTGGTCCATGCTGCAGTACAAATACGGCGATGATTTTGTCCTGGGAACAGGTGAATTGCATACGGTGCGGGAATTCGTAGAGGAAGCCTTCAAGGTTGCAGGCATCAGCATACACTGGAAAGGTTCAGGCGTAAACGAGGTCGGACTGTCAGACGGTGATGAGGTTCTCGTCAGGGTAAACAGGAAGTTCTTCAGGCCTCTGGAGTCGGATAACTACATGGCAGATTATTCCAAAGCAAAGCAGAAGTTTGGTTGGACCCCAAAGACCAATTTCAGGCGTCTTGTGGAAATTATGGTTAAACACGATATGAAATCCCCTCCTCCGTAATCATAGGAAATGAGTTCCTTTTAATTGTTGAGAATGGCAACTTAATTCAGATTGGGAAGGCGTGTATTAAACTCCATCCTTATCAAATATCAAATCTTTTCAGTTATCAAACGTCCTCACTCATTTAGCAATCTCCATGAATTACAGAATTAGTGTTGGAGAAATAAAGAACATCAATTCGCCTCCCCCTACTACCAATAATCAGACCTCCGTATTACCAGTTCCCATTTGTTAATGTTCATACAAAGCTTGTAATGGAAAATGCTTTAGGTTCAATTTTATCATGGCAGAAGGACAGGTTCTGCTAATACATGATCAGAGGAAATTATGGAATGAGCTTAACTGAATCAAAGGAAAATGGCCACGAGAAGACTCCTTATTGGCCTTATGTTGCTGTGGCCACAATTCTGTACGGCGCAGTCTGGTCATACATAGGGATACTTAAGATGCTGTCTCTTAATGCTTATGTCTTTGATCTTGGTATAAATTCTGAACGCGGGTGGCAGATTCTGCACACCAACCTTGGATTGCATGGTTATCTCACCACTCTCCTTAATTCCGGCATAGTTTTTCCTCTGTCTCCACTGACTGGCCCCGGAAATTTCTATGCTATGATTATTTTCCAGGCGTTTTCCATTGGATTGGTTGGGCCTGGGCTTTACTTCGTCTCCAAATTGAAGGGTCTCAGCCAAAAGGTTTCTTTATTGGTTTCACTCGCTTTTTTCCTTTATTTTCCGGTTTACGGAATAATGTGGTTTGATTTCCACTACCAGGTCTTCTTCCTGCCGCTATTCATTTTCGGCTATCTTCTATATCTGAGAAAAAACTATTACGCCTCAACCGCACTCTTCTTCCTTTCCGGCGCTGTGAGGTACCCATACAGCATTTTCCCCATGGCGTTTGCCCTCATAGAGCTCATCCTAATATATCGAAAGAAGTCTTTTTCTGCTGATAGAAAGAATGCTTTTTCTATGATCGCGCTGTTCGCAATGACACTTTCCTGGACCGTTCTCGGTTTTATTTTCTTCGGGGCCGCGAGCACTATTCCACATAGTGGCATTTCACTGTATACGGCATCGTACGTTTCATTCTGGTCCAGAGTACTTGTTATTTCACTGTTCCTGGCGCCGTTGCTGTTTCTCCCTGTCTTAAGGGTAAGATGGATCGTAATGGCCCTCCCGGCATTCTTCCTATTCATCACTTCAAGCTACACCTGGTATACGTATCCCAATGTATTCCAGGGGCAGTATGTGGCAGGGGTCGCCCCATTCCTTTTCCTGGGTTTAATA
>JAJZKS010000057.1 GCA_021850835.1 Thermoplasmata archaeon | reverse complement strand
ATAACACTTATGCCATATGTTCAGGAAAACAGATTCAGTAGGATTGAAGGGTGTCTCGCAATCACTGACATAACAAGCCTGGAAGGGTAGTCGATATCACCCACGCTATTTATGGTGTCCAGCACTTTCGGGGATGAAAGTACCCTGTAAATAGCCCTGAGAGAATTGTCATTGAGCCGGGCGAACATTCTCTGCACGAGCCCATCCATCCAGAGTTCCCTTCCAATCTCAGACTTCCAGTAATTCTGGTATCTTGATAGGTAATTAACGCTGTAATCCTCCTTTTCAAATGCCTCTGTTAAAGCTCTTGCTGCATGTTTAGCAGACACGATCCCCGTGTAAATGCCGCCTCCGGTGAGTGGTTTCACTATGCCTCCGGCATCCCCGACAAGTAGTGATCTTTGCCCATAAGTCTTCCTCAGATAGGATATTGGGATTGGGGCCCCATTTATCCCAAGGACGGCATCCTTTGGAAAATGCTTTGAAAGCGTTTCATAATATGACCTGGTGCCTGAACCTATCGTTCCTACGCCTATCCGGGAGATATTCCCTGTTGGAACAGCCCAGGCAAAGAAACCCTTTGAAACATTTGATCCGAGGTAAACCGACACGCTGTCCTGATCTTCCATCTTGAACGCGGAATCCACCTGATATGTGGACACGACTCTTTTGGGCTTTTCCGGATAAAGGTCCTTTCTAACTAGGCTGTTTGCACCATCAGCGCCTATTACAACATTTGCCCTTTCTGTTTTCATTTCTCCGTTTTCACGGAACTTCACTTCGGCAAAATCCTTCCCAGCGGACACTGAACTAACCCTGGCGTTTACCTTAAGATCCGCGCCTGAATCAACAGCCATTGCCGAGACATCCTTGTCAAATGCGTCCCTGTAAATTACAATGGTTTCCTCTGTTTTTTCAATGTGAAGCGGGTCCTCATCTGGAAAATAGACATTTGCCCCCCGCACCCTGTTTGCGATGGAAGTACTTTTTACATAACTGAAGACTCTGTTTGTGACAACACCTGTGCAGTCTACCGGCCTGCCCACCTCTGGATGCTCCTCAAGATTGAGGACCTGGAAACCTTTCTTGGAAAGGAGATGGGCCAGATAGGAACCCGACGGACCTGCACCAACCACTATGGCGTCCTTCACATGCAAGTAGTGGCTTCCTGTTTAAAACGTTTGACTTTCTGCAGTTTGACCATCATTTTTTCAGGTTTGCCAGAAAGTGATTTATCATGAAACGTCATTTTAAATGTGACAGATGAAAGAGATTAGACCCGGGGAACTGAGAAATATACTTCTTGAAGTTGCATTCAAAGGCCGCCTGCCGGTTATGATTTGGGGAGCTCCCGGCATAGGAAAATCCCAGATAGTAAAGGAGACCGCTGCTGAATATGGGCTCTCTATGCTTGACCTCAGGCTCAACTACTACGAGGAGTCCGATCTCCTGGGAATCCCGGTAAAAACTGAACGCGGTATGGAGTTCATAAAATATACCCAACTTCCCTCTTCTGGAAAAGGTGTCTGGTTCCTGGACGAACTAACCCATGCAAGAACATCTCTACAGGGTTTGGTTTTTCAGCTAATACAGGACAGTGCAATAGAATCTTACTCTGTGCCTGAGGGTTGGAGGCATTTTGTGGCGGCTTCAAATCTTGCTTCCCATAGAAGCATTTCAAACCCAATGCCAAGCGGCCTCCGGAGCCGGTTTACAGGCGGACATTACATCCTTGTGCCGGATCTTGAGGACTGGACTGCATGGGCAACATCTCACGGCGTTGACACTAGAATCATTTCCTTCGTCACTTACATGGAAAGGATGGACAGAAAGCCTTGGCTTTTCAGAATGGATGGCTCTGAGCCGATGCTTACTCCAAGAAACTGGGCTATTGGGGTTAATTATGCCGTCTCCAACTTTAAGGGCGATCTGCTTGAGAACACAATCATGGGGATGATAGGTGAGGAGAACGGCATTGAACTTCTGCAATACCTGAAGGCATCTTCCGACATGCCAGACTTGAACAGGATCATGGAAGGAGATCTTTCGTGGTTCAAGGCAGAGCATGAGCCTTCGAGATACTACCTGTTAATCAGCAGCCTGGGAAAGGAAGCTGCGAGAAACCACCCGAATCTGGACAGGATTCTTGGCATTGTCCTTAGTCTTAAGGATGAGTATGCTGCACAGGCCTTTTCGCTAATTACAAGGACTGCCCCAAGAGACTGGCTCCTGGAAAGCAAATTCTTATCAAATAACCTGGGAAAATTCAAGGAAATACTGGGTGGGGTTGATGTCAAATTCTGATTCTCTGTTAAGAGGCATAAGGACGAGGCTTCTTGTTTCATACCCTTTCTTCGGTTCTGCTGTATCGGACTTCAATTTCACGCCTGACAGTAATGTGAAAAGATTCCATTCTGATGGGCGTTCTATACTATACAATGTGGAGTTTGTAGAACATTCTACTCCACAGGAGCTTGCCTATTGGCTCTGCAGGGAGATTCTCCACCTTACAATGGACTATGGGGAGAGGAAAAAGCATAGAATCAAGATCCTTTGGGCACTTTCGGCTGAATACTGCGTGAACTCCATACTTGCTCATGAAGGTCTTGACAGGGGTGTGCGAGTAAGATTTTACAGGCGGGATTTTTCAGGGAAGTCTGCAGAAGAAATTTATTCCATTCTAGTAAGGGAGTCCATAAAGAACGGGAATCTCATGGATATTGAGGATCTGGACGGCAAAATATACGGACTTGAAACAGAACCTGATTTTGATGACATAGAACAGAGCCTGTCAGGCGTTGCGAAAATCATGTGCCTCAATTTCGATGACCTCTCAGAAATATTGAAGGAATACCTGAAAAGAGGGACTGAATACGGCAACTATAAGGCCAAGACCTTGGAGATGCTTTCAAAAGCCAGGCTGTCTGAACGCACTTTAGGAAAGATGGGGTCCTCGGTAGATTTGCCCATTACGGCCCAGAGTATTGAAGGCGTCAGATGGGAGGACATCCTTTCAGAATACGCATTCAATGACAGGGAGTCCCATTCCTACAGAAGGTTCCAGAGAAAATACGTCAGCAACGGCATATTTCTGCCCCAGAGATTTCATCTGTTCAACAATGTAATCATCTGCATTGATGTGTCTGCTTCCATTGGGGAAGGTATCCTGTCAACATTCTTTTCTGATGTACTTTACCTCATAGGATCAAGACGACAGGACATCTCAGTAAGGATTATACAGATCGATGCCAAGATACAGAGTGATGTTTTTGTGACAGCTTCATCAGAATTAAGCTCTATTTTGAGGCGGAAAGGCTTCGGAGGCACAGATTTCAATCCCCTTTTCGACCTGCTGGACCAAGAAAACAATTCAGAACCAGTTGTTATATTCACTGATGGAAGAGCGAATTTTCCAGAAACCAGACCAGATGGATATGATGTCATATGGGTAACCACAGATTTGAAAATGCCCTGGGGGTTAAACATAGAATACGGTGGGATAATTGAAGCTTAACGCAATCATAGAGTCACTTTCTGAACAGCTGCGGAGACCCTGGATACTTTCAACTATTAACGAAGCCAGAGGATTTCTTGTTCACTCTGATCCAAGGATTGATTTCCTAAGCCGAAAAACTGGCGGAATGGAATATCAACACAGTGCAATGCCTCTTCTGGATGTGAAGTTCAAAGACAGCTTTATGTTCGCACTGGAACTGGACACTGGAAAGGCAATATCTCAGGCGGGAAGGTTCACATTGCATCAAGATGCCCTCTGGCTTTTTGAAAGGAAGCTTGAATTGCTTGAGCCGGAAAAATTTTCAACAGAGAAAATTCTGAAAATTGAGATCATAATACCTCCTGAAGAGGATCTTCAACGGGGCAGGGTATCAGATTTTCTAGATAAGATGTAAAAGCAACAAGCTACAACTGAATCCCCATAATGCGATGAAAAGTTTAAATTAAGCACAATATCTTTTTCTCAATGAAAGCCACCATTATGCACGATGTCAGCCCAGAAGTTGCAGAAAAGTGCAGCAAAATAACAGGCATTGAAGTCTCAGTACAGAAACCTGAAGATGCAGAAATCCAGATTATTTTGCCCAGATTTGTTCCAACGGACAAACTGAAGGCAGTCCAGACCATAAGTGCAGGGGTTGACCATCTTGAGTTCAACAAGCTTCCCCCGAATGTAGAGGTATTCAGCAATGCCGGTACCTTCTCTGATCCAGTGGCCGAACATGCTTTTGCAATGATGCTGGCACATGAAAAGAAGATCTGCCAGTTTTTCTCAGAGACCGGAAGTGGGAACTACAGGAAAGATAAAGTGGGTTCTCTTTGGGGAAGGACTCTAGGAGTGCTGGGCCATGGTGGCATTGGAAGAAGCTGCGCCAGAATTGCAAAGGCATTTGGAATGAATGTAAATGCATTCACTCGCACCCCCAGGGAAGACAAGAATGTGGACCGTTTCATGGATTCAGCCGAAGAACTGGTCAGCAATTGCGACGTTCTCTTGATTGCGCTTCCAAAGACAAAGGAAACACTGGGAATTGTGAACAAGGCCCTCCTGGCTAGATTCCATGGAGATATGATCGTGAATGTTGCCCGTGCAGATATAGTGGTTGAAAGCGACCTACGGCTATTCCTTAGGGAAAACCATGAAAAGGTCTACCTCACAGATGTGTGGTGGAACGAACCAAAGATCGCTTTCCCCATACCTGAGAATGCATATCTTACGCCTCACGTTGGGGGGATCTCAAGAGAATCAGCAGACAATGCAATTTACCGGGCATGTGAGAATGTCAGAAAATATCTGGAGGGGCACGCCGAAAACCGGGTAAGAATAAATGAATACAGGTAAGGTCAGAAGAGTTTTGATTGCATTGGGCCATTATCTTCGTCGGTTGACTCCTTCCTCTTCTCTTTCACTTTTCCTGAAGGCTTCCCTTCTGTAAACTGGAACAGGCTGGCCTGGTTGTTCTTGTTGAAGCCGTAATCTTCAGCAATTCCTTCAAGCACTCTGTCGAGAGTCTCTTCTACCCGCCTTGAATAATAGTCCCAGTCAGGCTTGAACTTGAATTCAGACCCGTCAATGTAGGGTTCAACTTCCTGTGGAGATTTCTTGCTGTTTGTGACTATCCATGATACCTTCATCCCGGGGATAAATGTTTCACCCTGCTCCATTAGCTTCTTTGCCACCCTTACATTTGCCAGGGATTTCTCTTCCTTATACTGGTCAAATTGTTTTACGGTTCTTGAAATCACAAGGCTTTCTATGTTTATGGAAGAGTCTCCACGCCTGACCATGTCCAGTATCTGGTTCCTGAAATTCACGGCACCTTCAACATCCCTGTTCATTACATAATCAAAAACCTTTGAAAGTGACTCGCTCTGCAGGTCAAAGGAATCCGTCCTCCGTACCTCATATCCCCTTACCAGAACTTCACCTTTCTGGTTCTCAGGGTACACTATTCTGCCCGCGTAACGTTTCTTGGCGCCGTGTGAGAAAAGTGGATCCATAACCTTCTCGAATTCGACTATTACGCCCTCTTCCGTGGAAAGCCTGTTGCTGAGTTCTAGGCCCACCTTGGCAGCCTCTTCGTGGCTTGCTGCGCCGGATTCAATGAAAATGCTGTCAGTGTCGCCATAGATGACTTTGTAGTTCTCATCCTTGAGTTTCTCAATAAGTGCCTTGATGGTGTTCCTGGCAAAGGCTGTTACTGCCCCCCCAATCTCAAGGTTTGTGAAACGCCAGAATGAGGAAGCCAGAACACCATAGAAAGTGTTCATAAGTATCTTAATTGCCCCCTGGACTCCATCGTAATATTCCTTTTCTTCTGGAGACGAAGCTTCCTTCATGAGCTTCTTGACCTTGTCCCTTTCATTCATAAGTTCCCTGAGCAACCTTGGAACTAACCCTTCCCTGTGATCCTTGTCGAGGAACCTTACTCCGTTGGGAGCCTCAATCTGGCCCTTTGGGTCAAAGGTTGTGAAGCAGATGTTGTATTTCATAATCATGGATGGATACATGCTCTTGAAGTCCAGCACCACTACGTTGTCATATATTCCCGCGCCTATGCTGTGTACGTATCCGCCTTCAATGGGTGCAGATTTCATGCTCCTTGCAGTCATTGGCACCCCAATGTTCTCTTGATCTGCCTTTCTTATAAGAAGTGAGTCCACGTAGTTGCTGGTACCGCCGTTTGTAACATCGTCGAGAGGTAGCTTTGTAACAGTGCTCATGAACATATTCCTGTCCATGAGCCTTAATTTGTTGAAGATCTGGAGAGTCAGGTCAGCATCCTTAATACAATACTGAACAACCTCCTCAGGGCGGTTCTGAAATTCCTCTTCGATCTTAAGCCTGTTAATGTTGTCCTTACCCTCCCCAAGCAGCTCTTTTGCCACATAGTTAAGGGTTTCATGTTTTGGGTGCAGAACTTTCTTCACGCCCCACCAGGTATCTGCAATAATTCTGCCATGCATACGCCAGTACTGGCCCTGGATTCTGTGTGGCTCCTCAAAATCTCTGCCAATCCTAAATGGTATCCTGTACAGGCTCATCCTGTACTTGACAACCGGAAGGTCGTAACCATCTATGTTATAGCCTGTTACTACGTCCGGATCCTTGGATGTTACGAGCTTGTTGAAGCCCCATAGAATGTCTTCCTCGCTACCCCTGATTGCTCCTTTTTCCCAGTTGGTGCCGTCGAATATGGAGTATCCGATTACAAGAATATGGCCATACTGTTCATTATTCTTGGTTTCAATTGCATTTTCAATGTCAAAACTGAGAACTTTCAATGGTGGATTGAACTCTGTTACATTTCTAATTTCATTGATCTTGATCACGATATCTGTGGTGAAGTGCTTCTTCTCTGCCTCGAGTTCCTCACCCTCTATTTCCACGCAGGAACCAAGATCCTTGTCGTAGACGAATCTGTGATGAAAGGGTATATCGGCAGCCATGACCCCGAATTTCCTTCCGCACTTTTCCCTGAGCTGGGGAACCATCCATGGGGATTTGACGTAAATTCGCTTTACATTTTTTTCCGTGCCGTCTATCCAGAGCTTTTTATCCTCAAATCTCTCAAATTCAGGATCTGCCCTGTACATACCAAGGCAGGCCTCATTTGGCTCCACTAAATCAAAATATGGCTGGAAGCCGAAATAAAGGGCAGTAACCGATTTCCCGTCCTGGGTACGGCCAAAAAGCTCCACAGCCACGTCCTTGCGCCTGTATGATGCCACAAGGATACGCATCTTGACATTCATGTTGCCATAATATTGGGTACTAGGTTTTAATGCCATCGAATCACAAGAGCCTATTAGGTTGCCAGTCTATTGACTCGCTCTTTCCTGTATGGCAGGTTAAAAGAGGCCATTAACGGTTTCCAACTTCAACACATTTTTGGGGATGTGTGATTAAACTATGTCTCTTTGAACCAAGTTATGAATAAATTAATTGTCTTTCATGGTTTTAGACCTTCCTTAACGCACCGGAACAAATTTCAATGTCAGGAAATGTAGTTGCAAAGGTTATATAATTGGATAACAATTGATTGGTCGTGGTTATTATTTTTTTGAGTTTTTTAAAGGGGAAGATGCTCAATGAGTGAAATTCTGAAACTTGTAGAAAAACATGACAAATACAGGGCCGGAACCCTTAACCTCCAGGCCTCGGAAAACGTACTCAGCCCTGACGTCAGGAAAGCCATGGCATCGGATCTTGGATCAAGGTATTCTCTAGTCCTCAATGACCATGATGCATATGGTGGCACCAGATACACCCAGGAAATCCTGGAAAAAACAATGGAACTTACCGCAAAGGTTTACAGGGCAAAGTATGCGGAAGTGAGGCCTACAGGCGGCCACATAGCCTCGCAAGTTATCCTCCTTTCATTGATGCAGAGAAAGAGAAACCTGTTGTCCATACCTGAAAAATATGGTGGATATACAGGTTACCAGAATGGATATCTCCCGCAGATGTTCGGTGTCCAGAATTATGATATACCTTATAATCAGGAAACTCAGGAAGTGGACCTTGAAAAGACAGAGAAGGCAATGAAATCCTCCAATCCAGCTCTTATGGTACTTGGCCAGTCATACTTTCTCAAGCATTATGAACTGAAACCTCTCAGGGAATTATGTGACAAATATGATTGCACTCTTGCGTACGACGGGTCACACGTCATGGGGCTTATTGCCGGAGGAGCCTTTCAGCAGGATGCACTGAACTATTGTGACGTACTCTTTGGGTCCACGCACAAGACATTTTTCGGGCCGCAGGGAGGTATCATCCTCTCAAATGACGAAGACCTAATGAACAGGTTCAGAAAGAACCTTACCTGGAGGACCATGGATAATTTCCATCCCTCACGCGTTGCTGCACTGGGAATTGCCATGGAAGAGATGAGTAACCACGGGAGTGAATATGCACACTGGGTCGTGAAGAATTCAAGGTCTCTGGGAAAACTTCTATCAGAAGGCGATGTAAAGCCGCTATACGGCCCATGGTATTCCGAGACACACCAGCTTGGCTTATCACAGAAATCCCTGGAAAAGAAGAACCTTAACTTCAGGAAATTCAGTGAATTGCTTGAAAAAAACAGGATTGTCATTGACAGGGAAGGAAGGGTCGGAACCGCCGAAGTTACAAGGATGGGAGTCACCAACATGGAAAAGGTTGCTGACTTCATGAACAGGGCTTTTGCCGGAGAAGATGTTTCCAGGGAAGTTGGTGACTACGTTTCAGGATTGATAATTTCCTATTGGGGTGAGCCAGAGTGAAGGTCTCGGAGATAATGACCTCCAAAAATCTAGTAACTTTGCCTTCAACCTCCACTGTGGCGGATGCGCTCTCAAAAATGAGAAGCACAGGCATCCATCAGGTCCCCATATTGAAAGGCAAACGTTACTCAGGAATGCTGAGCTACAGGGAAATTCTAAGAAGAAGGAGCATTCGCAGCAATTCAAAAGTGGAGTCCTTCATGATTAGGACTGCTAAACTCACCCCAAACACTGATGTGAAGTCCGCAGTCAAACTCCTCATGGATAGTGGATTAGCAGCACTTCCTGTGGTTGAGTCTGGCCACCTGTCCGGGATCCTCTCCAGGACAGATATTCTCA
This sequence comes from Thermoplasmata archaeon, assembly GCA_021850835.1. The sequence goes on along the minus strand of JAJZKS010000057.1, from coordinate 85 downwards.
AGAACCTCCATAAGGTTGTTCCAGCCTTTGAGATGAAGTGTTTTGAGGTAATGTCTTCAGATCCGGTTCTGGTACAGGAAGACGA
>JAJZKS010000056.1 GCA_021850835.1 Thermoplasmata archaeon | reverse complement strand
TTTGAGGTAGTAGTTAAAACGGTCACCAGACATTATTTTCCTGCCTCACAGGTAATCTTTAAGCTAATAAGTTACCTTTCTATTTATATCTATTTGATGCAAAATCGGGACGGGGAAATCTTAGTTAATTTCGCAACTTATGCTGGAAAGAGCTTAAATTTCATGTATATATTGCATTAAACTGGAGTTTAAAGCATGGATAAAAAAAACCAGATCCTCAGGTACCTCAACGATACATATTCAATCAGAAATGTACTGGAAGCTTTTCCTCCCCTGAACCCTGACGAGCCTGGAACAGGCATTTCTGTACTTGGGCCATGGTCCATCACATCCATAGGGGCTAACACCGGAATTCCAGAAAATGAAGTGTTGGAAGAACTTGAGGAAATATCAGGAGCAAGGGTGGAAAACGTGAAAGTCGATGGCACTTCAGCCCTTGTCCTCAGAATGGGGGAATCCCTTGGCGTCCAGGCTCACGCCTTTCCAGAGACACATGATGTATCCAAAATTTCCATATCCGAAGCCATGAACCTGCATATGTTCCAGTTTGCTCTCATGAAGGTGCGAGAGAAAGATCGCCCCGTAAAAATAGAAGATGCAATTTTTGACTTGAAAAACGGAGTATTCCTCCCGGATGACTTCATGCCACCGCATATTATGGGTATGGTGGAAGGAAACATCTCTTTGGCCCCGGCGGAGGTAGCATCCTCTTATGCCATTTACGGAAAGGTCCGGCTTCTCTATCTGTTTCATGAGAAGAAAGGAAATTCGATAGGCAGGGCAAGATTCATCTATCCGGCAAGGTTGGAATTCAAACCTGAATTGCCGGGTAATGAACAGATCAGGAAAAAACTGGCAGATAGTTTTGCCAGAATCAGAACAAATGAAAAGTACCTGGCTTTCGAAAACAGCAGGCTCCTCAAAGCGGTCATTTACAGCATGGAATCAAAAAATACAAGGGAACTGAAAAGGCCAGTTTTCGACCGGCGTAAAATAAGCGATCTCGAATCGCTTGGGATAGCTGAAAGAACTCCTGAATCAGCCAAACTAAAGGATAACATTTCTTTAGAGCATTTAAAAGATATATATTCTACCTTGAAGCTACTTGGCGAAGAGTTGTCTCAAGAGTGGCTAAATTCAACCATAACTCTGGTGTCTTAGGAATGGAAGGCCACAGGGAACTAGTGCTATTCAGCGTTCTCATCGGGACACTGATGTCTGCAATAGATACAACAATCGTTATCCTGGCACTTCCCACCATTACTTCCTATTTCAAAGCAGATCTTTTCATCTCAATCTGGATAATAATTATCTATCTTCTCGTTGTCGCAGTTCTAACCACTCAACTGGGCGGTTTGGGCGACATTTTTGGGAGGGGCAAGATCTTCAATGCAGGTTTCCTGATTTTTATAGCAGGTTCAGCGGCCTGCGGTTTCTCCCCCGGCATTATAGAACTGGTTGCATTCAGGGGAGTCCAGGCAGTTGGTGCAGCATTGATGCAGGCTAACAGCAACGCTATAATAGCCGATTATTTTGGGCCACACGAAAGAGGAAAGGCCTTCGGGTACACATCAATGGGATGGAGCATAGGCGGAACTCTTGGAATCGTTCTTGGAGGCATAATAACTACATTCCTCGGATGGCAGTATATTTTCTTCATAAATATACCAATTGGGTTTGTTGGATTCATTCTGGGGATCAGGTATATACGGGACAACAACAAGCAGGAAGCGGGAATTGACATTGTTGGAATGGGTCTCCTTACCGCTGTACTGTCTTTCATATCATACGGGGCCACAGATATTGCGGGCAGAGGCATAAACACATTCAACATTGTGCTCATATCAATTGGGATTCTGCTTCTTGTCCCATTCATAATATACGAGAGATATCCCGACAATCCGGTAATCAAGATTGATGCTTTCAAAGTTCACTCACTCTCCCTTTCTCTTATCTCATCGCTCATGCAGGCACTTGGTTACCTTTCTGTCATATTTCTTCTCATTATGTATCTGCAGGGAATCAGGGGTTACGATCCCCTTTATGCTTCCCTTCTTCTAGTTCCAGGATACATAATTTCCAGCCTGATCTCACCAAAGATGGGAAGGCTCTCCGACAAGTTAGGTCCTTCTATAGTGGCTTCAGCAGGAATATTCCTTATGGCTGTGGCTGTACTTATATATCTTGAACTTCAGGTCAATACGGCAATAATTGTCCTCATAATCGCCTCAATAATCTCAGGTGTTGGTGGTGCAATGTTCTGGCCATCAAACAGCAGTGCCGTGATGTCTAGCGCCCCAAAGAAGCTCTATGGTTCCATTTCCGGACTCCTTAGAACATTATCGGCCATTGGTACCTTGCTCAGCTATGTTATTTCCATAACTGTTGCCTCTATCAGTGTTCCAAGGTACGTTGCCTTCGAGGTCTTTCTGGGAGAGGGCTCCCTGACTGGTGGAGTATCCAGGCAGTTTCTCTCGGGCATACATTCCGCTCTCTGGCTTTGTCTTGTCTTCCTGATTTTGGCTGGAATAACTTCTTTCATCAAAGGGTCCAGAAAGAAGGAAGGTGCTGGATTGGAGTCCTCCGTTTCGTCATGACCCCAGCTGCCTTTGTAAAAGTAATGGACATCTTGCCCTGTGATTTCGATGGATAATCAATGTCATCCCTGAAAATCTACTTCAGGAAAAATTCAAGGTTCATGATAATGGCTCTCGATACAAAATGGAGATTATCTCCTGCCGCGATTGAAAAATCCACTGGCCCACCAGGGGCGACATCCAGCACAAGACGTGAATATTTCCACTTTCGGGCCTCCCTCTGGTCAATATATACTGGGACCTGGTCTAACTTTCCAAATAGAATATCATTTTCACCGGCTATGAATTCCCAGAATCTGAAACAAATGGGAAATATGCAATCGCCGGGTTCCCCTGGCTGATAGAACATGATGGGGCCTATCTTTTCCATCAGTTTTTCGATTGCTTCATGAGCCTCTGGTGTACCATAAACATGCCTTACCATCCTGGTCGCGCTTCCACTTAAAGGCTTATGTCCGACAAGAGTATCTGAGGGGGTGACTTTATCGGCATCAGGAGGGTCTTTGAAAAAATCACTCATAGCTGAATCCTATTAACCAGATGTCTGTCTTAACCCTAAAACCTAACCTGTAAGTTGCAAAATGACAAAAATGAAGTGCGCTTTTGATGAATAAATTTTTTTCAATATACCTACAATGGCTTACTGACAGCTTATCTGGCGTTTACTGAGACGTTTGTCAGCGGAAAAGATATGAAAAACTCTCCGGGGTAAGCCCAGTCACTTCCAGGTACCGCATCCTACCGAAAGAATCTATGATGCTGACAGCTTCCTTCTTTGCCTGCAACAGCGTATTTTCACTTATGGAATCCCAATGTGGGAAAACAATTGAGTCCTCTTTGTCGTTGTGATCCTGCAGGAGCCTGAAATAGAGGGGATACCTGGAGGTAAATTTCTCCATTTCTCTGGAATCATGCCATTTCGCAAGGTTTCCGAACAGTGCCTGGATGAGTTTGTGGTCTGCCATGATGCGAGTGGCTTCCTCCTTGAGCGTTGACGATATTTCAGAGCATTCTAAAAGGATTGGAAAAAGTATCTTCTCCTCAACTTCTATGTGGCAATCCTTCAGGTATTCATTGAAAATCTCAAGAGACACATAATCAGACCTTTTTTCCAGTTCCTTCCTGGTATGCTTTATTGCCAAATGCTCCAACATCAGGATTTCTGCTAAATCTGCCATTGAAAATTTCACGCACCCTTGTTATTCATGTGATATCCTGTTACTTTAGAATACTTTATAAAACTTCATGGAAGGCGCTCCAGTTCAGCCTCCAATGTAGATTATCAAAATTTAATGTTTATAAATAAGATTTATAACATCTAAGGACAGATGTTTATAGTTTTGACTGGCATTTTTAAAATAGTGAGAGAATGAATTACTTAATGTTCCGGCGATTTATGCTAGTTTTCATATACGGAATCATAATGCTTTTCCTTCTCTCAATGATTCTTGGAAACCCGTGATCACTGGGCCCTGAAAGAATGGTAAGTTGCAAAGTTAATGCAACATGAAAGCTCTGTATGCTTTATAGCAGCTATACAGGTCTGCCTTGCTTACAATTTCAAACGGGGCATGCATTCCTAATACAGGTGCTCCGGCATCAACCACATTCATCCCATGTCTTGCAAAATCCTGTGCCACAGTTCCTCCTCCACCTTCATCCACTTTGCCTAAGGTTCCAAACTGGTACGGGACATTATGCTTTTCGAAGATTTTTCTCACAAAAGCAACAAATTCGCCCGGTGCCTCCGAACCCTCAAATTTTCCGCCATATCCGGAGTACTTGGCGATAACTATTCCTGAGCCAAGCTTGGCAGCGTTGTGCTCATCATGCGCACTCTTGAAGCTCGGATCCATTGCTGCGTCAACATCTGAACTGATGACGTTGCTCTTTCTCAGTAGTGAGAGGAGATGGAAGTTGTCAGATTGCCCGGTGAGCTTATGCAGCAACATTGTTGCCACAAATTCCAGGAAGTTTGACTGGGATCCTGAGGTTCCCTGGCTGCCTATCTCTTCCTTGTCGAAGAAAAGAACGAGAACCGTGTCTTCCGGTTCTTTAATGTCCTGGAATGCCCTGAAAGAAGTATAGGCGGATGCTTTATCATCATGCCCGTATCCAATGACCAGGGACGAGTCAAAGCCACCTTCCCTTGCTTTCCCTGCAGGAACCAGAGCTAGATCTGCAGAAGCCAGGTCTTCCTCCTCAACACTGTACCTTTCCTTTAGCATATTCAGGACATATCCCTTGAATTTTTCTTCCTTGAAATCGCCAGGCCTGCTTCCTGCAATAGCATTGAGTTCCTCTGCAGCTATGCCGTCAAACAATTTCCGATCACGCTGCATCTTTGAAATATGGGGCAGGAGATCAGGAATCAAGAGCACTGGCTCTTTTTCATCTTCACCCAGGTTAACCTTGATTACCCTGCCATCCTTGGTGAATATCCTGCCATGCAATGCTAAGGGCACATTTACCCACTGGTACTTCTTCACGCCCCCATAATACTGTGTCTTCAGTAGAGCAGTATGCGTATCGGAATCCTCATAGAGTGGTCTGGGCTTAAGATCAAGCCTCGGTGAATCAATATGCGAGGCGATGATGAAAAGGCCATTCTTGAGATCATTCTTGCCCACTATTCCTGCGGCGAGGGTTCTCCCTATGTGGTTGAAATAGAACTTTGTCCCCGGCCTGAGTTTGTCCAGCTTTTCAAGATCCTGAAAGCCTTCTTTGAGAAGGTGTTCCATGAAGTAGTCAACAGCCTCTGCTTCAGTTTTAGCCTTACAGAGGAAGTCTATGTATCCCGATGACACTGATTCAAGCTTCGTCTCTTCATCAGGTTTCAGATTCTCCCAAATAGTCTTTTCCTGAGTCATTTGACAGCTCATGTTCATAAAGTGATTAAAAGATTACGTAAATTCCAGCATGAGGAAGCATTCTGAAGCATAAGCAGGTTTGACCGGGTGTAAATTTGATATTTGCTGGACAGGAAAAGTCCAGCTATTAGGATCCAGACTGTTGAGCATTGCCTGGTTCTGCGGGTTCATTAGCGAGTTCTTCAAGCGTCCTTCCCTTGGCCTCTGGAAGTGCAAAAAACATCAGGACGCTGGAGCCAACAGCTATGAGGGCATAAATGAGAATCATGGCCCCAAGCCCGAAAAAGCTGAGCAGCACTGGAAAGAGACTGATGAAAGTTGCGGCCGAGATCCTGTCAATAAACACATTGAGTGCCTGTCCGCTGGCCCTTATTTTGGTTGGAATGAGTTCCGGAACTATAACCGTGCCCCCAATAATGGTTGCGGGCCCCACTGCGGAGAACAAGTAGTTGAACATGTAAAAAATCATTCCAAGTAAAGCGGCTATGCCAATCAATGCCCCAGTCGAGGGAGGTATTCCAAATATCCCGGGAAAAACTAAAAGCAAGGAATAAAGCAGCAGAGCAGCGAATACTCCCAAGTATCCAAAGATCACAAGTTTCTTTCTTCCTACCCTGTCGATAAGGAAGAGTGACAATATGGTTCCAGGGAGGCCAGCAAGGAAAACTGCTACATAAGTGAATCCAACCGGAGTGAGCCCAAGGTTTGCAGCTATGGTTATGGGGCCAAATATGGTGAATGTGCTTGAATAGGCGTCATAAAGAACCCAGAGTACGCTTCCTGCGAGGATTACCGGCAGTGATTTTATGAATCTGGATGAGTACTTGACATTGTCTTTCTGCAACTTCAGTCCTTTCTCTGGTTTGACGGACACGCTGAAATTGGAGTCAGCATCTCCCTTTACTCTGGTCTTGAACCGGTATGTTTCGGGAATCTTTCTTCTATAATATATTACGAAGAGAGCTGGCACTGCACCGAAAGCCAGCTCAACTCTCCAGGCTTCTGAGGGGCTCATAATTGTTCCCACTACCTGGACAACGAAAGCGGCAAGGACTGCACCAATGAGAAACATTATGGAGAAAGTTGTGGCCATCAGTTTACCGCGGTCTTTCGTGTTTGAATTCTCAGCCATTATCACCGGTGACATGACATAGTCTCCACCAATACCGAACCCCATGATCAAGCGGGCTATGAAGAGGAATGAATAGCTGGTTGTGAAGAACTGTGCGGCTGAACCCAGAAAGATAAGGACTAGGTCGATTCCATACATGGGTTTTCTACCGATACGGTCTGCCACCACACCAAAAAGTATGGCCCCAAAAGCTGCCCCTATGTATCCTGATGCCGTTAGGACAGAATAGTCTACAGGGCTCGCATGGAGGTAACCTGTAATGGAAAAGAATACCAGTGAGATGGCATAGAGGTTGTAGGAGTCTGATAAAACCCCGACTCCGTTCACTATTATGTTCTTGAAGTGGAACTGCCTAAATGGTTTAGTGCTTGCTTCAGCGTACACAATACTGTATTTCAGAGAGGTATTAAAACTGTAAGTTATAACTTAAAATTGAGTTAAATATTCATGCTCAATTACTCAAATCCTGTTTGGAAAAAGCGCTATATTCCCTCATAATCGTTGGGGATAATATTGAATATGCCATTGCTGCAATGAGTGCTATTAAGATAACAATATACCAGGCATATTGCGCATGATCTAGGAAGTAGCTGAATAGCAGCAGGCCTGCGAAGGAGGAAAACGATGCTCCTCCACGTGAGAATGCAAAATAGTATCCCTGGTACTGTCCCCTGTTGTGGCTCTTGGAAAACAGTGTAATTACAACCTGCGTCGGAACTGCAATCATCATTTCTCCGAGTGTTGTGATTGCGATTGCAAGTATCATGGGAAGAAAAGTGTGTGAAAAGGAGATGATCGCATATCCTGCAGCCATTATTGCAGACCCCAGTGCTATGGGAATGAGCGTTCCTTTCTCCTCTACCCTGATGAGCTTTGATATGGGAACCTGGAAAACCGTTATCAGGAAACCATTGGTACTCAGTACGATGCCTATTTCTATGCTTGTGAGAACCAGAAATTTTGATTCAAATATTGAAAGAGGCACGGCCTGGTATGAAATCACAAACCAGGATACAAACACCAGTATTAGCAAGGTGAAAACGCCTTTCCGCCTGAAAATTTTTGTTTTTCCAAGTCTTTGAGTTTCAGTGGCTCTTTCTGCATATTTGGGGTTGGCCATGACGCCAAGCATGATGACGAATATTGCCGCAACTGATGTCAGCAGACCCATCAGGAAGAGGTATGAATACCCAAGGTAGCTTATGACAAAGCCTCCGGTGATTGGTCCAATTGTAAAGCCGAAGTTCAATCCCACATAGAGCTGTGACAGCCCTCCAGCCATTTCATCCTTCTCTCGGTCAGAAACGTAAGAGGAGAGGGCAAGCTGAAACAAGCCGCCAAACAAACCCAATATTGGAAATGTCGCGATATACAAGAATACAGGGCTGTCAGTGAGGATGAAAAGAATGAAGAGGAAGTATATGGCTGCAGACCCAAGCAAGCCAACTGACATCACCGTCTTGGTACCCAGCCTGTCAGAGAGACGCCCTCCAATGGTCTGGACAAGTATGTCAATCCCACCTGTGGCCAGGTATATTATTCCTATCTCAGGCAGCGGAGCATTTTTCTGCTGCAGGAGAAACAGCGAAATGAACAGGTATGCGGCACTAAAGCCGGTGTAAACAAGCGTAATGGATGAGAATATGGCCAGCTTTTCTCCAAAGGCACCTCCCGATGAAGGAAGTCTGCTTCCATCGCTGATCAATTCTTTTCTCACCTGTTTGCCCCATGGGCAGATTACAGCAGGAGATTTGCATTCCCCTTCTCAGGGCATAATGTTGCATGTATTAAAACCAGCATATCAAAGGCATCGTCCCTCTTGGCGCAGTGCACGAATCCACATTTTTCCTCTTTAATTACGGATATCTGATGCATCAAATAGCACATAAATGAATCAAACCTTGAAAAAAATAGGGAATTGGCACTTCTCCTTATAGGTGAGGAATCGACATAAATAATTGAATTTTGATATTTTGATCGGTAACTTAAATGAGCAAATCAGTAACTAAACAATGGTTGATAATGGCCACAACCATTATGATGACCTTATCATCCCTGGCAGTCCTCTCCGGCAACGCCTCAGCCCAGGTGACTGCGGTGGAGGCTGGTAATTACACCCTGTCTTACGACCCGGTAACCAGTACAATCTATAATATCACATATGCAAATCCTAATTATACAATTCTCACTGCTTCACAGGTTGTTACTGTAGGAAAAAATTCAACGGTCGCTCCACAGGAATACTGCTATGTGAACAATGTAGCTGACTTGAGCGCCGTATCGATCTATACCACCGACGACAATGATATGCTGCTGCTTTCCACAACATCTCCGGCTGTAGGTGTATTTCCCAACATAACTGTAGCACTTCCGTCGGTTGCCACGCAAGTAACTGCGACATCCCTGACAGGACTGTACAGTACTTCCAACACAAACTCCCTTCTGTTCAGCTTCTTCAATAACACAATGTACAGAATGAATGTTACGGGTGGGTTCATACTCTATATGTCAAACTCCCCCTCAACGCTTTCCCAGGACGGAAAGACCATTATTTTCACGAACACCACCATTGCCACAAGCTCTTCACTCATAGTGAAAATAATGGTCTTTCCGTCCTGGGAAA
>JAJZKS010000055.1 GCA_021850835.1 Thermoplasmata archaeon | reverse complement strand
CTCTTCCTGACCCAGGCAGAACCGGTTACTCTAAACATTGGGGGTGAATCTTTCATAGGCCAGCCAAGAAAGCGCATGATGGGCCAATGGAATTGTTTCAGGATTTCCACCGGTGCCATAATCCCAGAAGGTTCTGATTCTGTTGTCAGGGTGGAGGATACTGAAATGCTTTCTGATGGGAGAGTAAGGATCCTTGAGTCTGTCTCTGCGGGAACCAATATTGCAGAAGCAGGCAGTGACATTACAATTGGAGAGCTCCTAATTCTTGCAGGAAAGCAGATTGATACTAATGACATCGCTGTGCTGGCTTCGCTTGGAATTCCAGAAATAGAGGTTTACAGAAAACTCATAATTTCTGTAATTTCAACAGGAAATGAGCTGATCAGCCATACAGAACCATACAGGGAGGGAAGTATCAGCGATGCCAATGGCATAGCTGTTTGCAACGAATTGAACACCTTCAAGTTCATTGAAGCAACTTATGCAGGAATAGCCAGGGATGACTATGGCGAGATTAAGGGAAAGATAGGGGAAAGCCTCTCCCAATCTGACATTGTTATTCTATCCGGAGGAAGTTCGGCAGGGGAATCAGATCTTGTTTACCGGATAATAGACGAGATGGTGCCTGGAATGGTTTTCCATGGAGTCCTTGTAAAGCCGGGGCTACCCACTGTTTTGGGCAGGTCCGGTGCAAAGGCTGTCATTGGTCTCCCGGGTTTCCCCGTATCTTCAATGATGATTTTCAGATCCATATTCCTGAGCCCAATCCTTGCTGCAGGAAGGTTTGAAATGGAAGCCCAGCCAGTAATCGGTAATCTTGCAGTAGACCTGAAACTTGAGATGGGAAAACAGAACCTGATTCCTGTCAGTGTATCCCATGGCACCCCCAACAGGGTGTATCCTGTCACGGGGTTATCTGGTTCCATTTCCCGATTCATTTCGACTAGTGGTTTCATTTCCCTGAAAGGAAATACAAAGTATCTGGAAGCAGGTACGGAAGTCGCAGTGGCTAAATGGTCAAGGGAATTCGAAGACCGTAGACCCGGCATATCCGGCATGTTAGTTCAGCTGGGACAGGAAGAGAGAATATTGGAAATGCTACCTTCCATGAAATACAACAGGATGTCCCCGAGGAATTCCTTAAGGTCACTTGGGAACCAGGATTCAATTTTGAGTGCATTTTATTTTACAAATGGGTTCAATGTTGAAGATTACATAAAATCTGAGATTGGAAATGTTGACTTCGTGCTGTTTAAGGGAAGAACCGTTGAAGTGGGTATTGAATGCCCAAAGCCTGTTAAAACGCTGGAGGGCGCATTTGCTGCCATTGAGAAGGGTGAGATGTTGACAGGGCCGGCTTTGAGGTTCTTAGAAGAAATTGTAACCAGCGACAACAACCTGGAACGCTTCATTCAGGCCATAAGATCAAATCTTTCCTCATATTCGGCCACAGATTTGTCTGGTGTCGATAAAGATAAGCATGGGGCAAAAGCAGAGTTTTCCTTACGCATGAAAGGGAATATAAATCAAAATTCAAAGACCTGGATAAAAGCTTTTGAAATTGTGCCTGCCTTCGTTACGCTGCAGAAGGATTTTCTTGAAAGGCATCCGGGCCTTAAGGATAAGCTCACGCCCCAATAATGTCGATTTAGGGCTATCTGTTTAGTCTACTCACAATTTCAAGGACTTCGGAAACTTCATCTATGTAGTAATCAGCATAGGTAGAGAATCGCCTGTTCCCATGGCCTATGAACACTGACACTGCCCCAATATCCTTCGCCGGTATGAGGTCTGTTTCCGCGTCGCCCACCACCAGGCATTCCCTTGGATTAACGCCGAGAAGGGAAAGTGCTTTAATGTATGGTTCCGGGTCCGGTTTTCCAAACTCCACATCATCTATAGTTACAACTGGCTGGTAAGGAAGTTTGAGGATGTCCATGAGAGCCCTCCTGGATGATGTCACAATGGACGTTTTCACGCTCAAATTAGAGAGTTTGCTGAATGTTTGGTCAACATCACCATAGAGAGACATTTCCTCCAGGTGTGTTTTGAAGTACCTCTCTTCTTCCATCTCAATCTCGAATGCCCTGTTGGAAAACTTCCCTGCAAGATCTGTTCCCGGAAGCCCAATGAGGGGTGATATCTGCTCCTCCGGGATGCTCACTCCGAACTCCTCTAGCGCATGCTTCCATGCTTTGACCCTAAGTGCTTTTGAGTTAAGCAATGTCCCGTCAAGATCAAAAATAATACCTTTTATCATCACACATCAGCTTAATATCTTAGCGCAAGTAGGGCATTCCGGATTTCTATTAATATGAACCTGTTCCATCAAAAGATGCCAAGGGTCTATGTGCCAGAGGTCGCCATCTACATCTTTACCCATTAGAATCTTCATTGCCATGGTCCATGCAAGGCTTGATGCCATTATGGGTGCAGATGCAAGCACACCGGTTTCCTCGCAGCTCATTGAATACTTTGCATTCCTGTCAATGAAGCAATCGAGGCATGATGTTTTTCCTGGAATTATTGCCTTTGCCTGCGATACTGTGCCTATTGAGGAGATGAATACCCAGGGAATGCAGTTGGAAACGCAGTAACTGTTTATGATCCTCCGGGTTTCCATGTTGTCAGTTCCGTCTATGACCACTGATGGTTTTCCAAGGATTCTGGTAATGTTTTCAGGAGTCAAGAACTCTGCAACCGCCTGGATTTCACAGTCCCTGTTAATAGCATGGAGCCTGTCTGAGGCTGCATCCACTTTTTTCCTGCTCACATCTGCATCAGAATACAGAACCTGCCGGTGTATGTTGGAGATATCCACGGTGTCACCGTCTATAATCTGAATTTTCCCTATGCCTGCCCTGACAAATAAATCGGCAACAGGAGAACCTGTAGCTCCTAACCCTACCACAGATACCCATGACTTCCTGAGAATCTCATAGCCCTCTACAGATATTTCCTTCAAGGCCATTTCCCTGGAAAATCTTAAATTGAACATTTGCGACCCAGTTATGCAGAACCCATTTAGACCCATCAAATATATATTTCTACCACATTCATACTTATGAAAGCTTCTGTGCTGAAGGAGATCAAGGAGCCACTTGTTGTTGAGGATGTTGAAATACCGGAAATTTCAGGGCACGATGTTCTAATCAGGCAAAATCTCACAGGAATCTGCTTTCGCGATATTCTAACGCAGGAGGGTTTTTTCCCCAGGGTAGCCCTTCCAATAATTCCCGGACATGAGATTTCCGGGATAATAGAAAAAGTTGGCAATGATGTTCAGGAATTCAAGCCGGGAGACAGGGTTGCAAGCCTCATATACACTCCCTGCGGAAAATGTGAATTCTGCACTTCAGGCAATGAAAATCTCTGCCCGAACAAGAAGACCTTCGGGGAAACTGTCAACGGCGGTTATGCCCAATATATCAGGACTTCCGACAGGTCCCTCGTGAAAGTGCCCCAAGGAGTTGGGGAGGCTGAAGCTTCCATCTCAGCCTGTGTAACTGGAATGGTCTACAATGCACTGAAACGTGTTGGCGGCCTCAAGGAAGGTGAAAAGGTCCTAATTTCAGGTGCCGGCGGCGGAGTTGGAACGCATGCCATACAGATTGCAAAGGCTCTTGGGGCGCATGTAATTGCCAAGACATCTTCATCATGGAAGGCCGAGAAACTTTACAGCCTTGGGGCAGATCTTGTTGTTACCTCCGAAAACTTCGACAAGGAGATAAAGGAAAACACCGGCGATGGAGTCCACCTGGCTTTTGAAAGCGTCGGGCTCCCCACTTTTGACCGATCTCTCAGAAGCTTGCGAACAGGGGGGAGGATGGTCGTGGTTGGAAATGTTGATCCCACACCTGTGCCATTGCCGCTTGGCCTAATCATACTCAAGGGGAACAGGATAATGGGAAGCATCAGTTCCACTCGGGAGGATATGAAGGAAGCCCTGAAGCTTTCCGCAGAGGGAAAAATTACAGCAATGGTTCACAGGAAAATCCATCTTGAGGATGTAAATGGAGCTTTTTCTGAAATGAAGAGCAAGATGTCACTGGGAAGGATAATGATTGAACTCTGACTTTCCCAATTCAATATTTTTATGATTATGTGTACTACAATTCCACCAATTCTCAAGTCCACAATTTTAGCACGCCATAGAATGCCACGGAATAATTATTCCAAAATGTTTAAATAAAGCAGGAAATTCAGTTTTTACAGAGTGTTAACATGCAGGAACTTATTTGTAACATTGAATTCGATTCTGAAGACGATCAATATGTAGCCAGGCTAAGGACTGAGATGGGTGGCCTGAGAGAATACACAGGAGTGACTTTTGAGGATGTCCTTAATCTTGTAATGATAGAGTTAAGGGAAGAATTCTCTTAAACATATTTCAGCACCATTGTACCAAAAAATTTTATTTTAAATAGGCAGTTAACCATTTGTTGAGGCGCTTACTACTACTTCTGGCCATATTCTCATTAATGGCGCTCCCCGCTGCCTCCGCAGATGATGGGACACACAATCCTGAGGCTCCTGTTGAAAACGATTTGCATTTTACCAGTTACCCTCAGGTTTACATTAATGCCTCAGCAAACACCAGCTTCAACATTTCTTATGAAGGAATGCTACTATTTACCCAGAGCGGCTTTTACTACGCATTTTTCCCTTCTGAAAAGTGGACCATCCAACGTGTATCCAATAACAGCATTTACTATGCCTCTCACCTCGTGTTTCATAAATCAGACATAGAATACCTCAAGGGCCTTGAAAAAAAATTCAACATAAGTCCCGCCCTGATACAGAGCGGGCAGGAAGATTCAGGATTTGGTTATGACTCCCGAATTACATCTGACATCGTAATATGGATGAACAAGACTTACGTTGCAAACCCTGTTCCTGGAAATAACACTTCACTGAGCAGTTTCCAGCTCACATTCACCATGAGTTCTAACAGCATCAATGGATCGGGAGATCTGCTATTGATCCAGCAGCTCGGTGCAAAACTTGGGAATGGGTTCGAACAATACCATCACCTTGCCCAGATATCGCATAACCTCACGAAGCTGAACACCACTGCCATAGGCGTCTCCAGCACCAATTATGATGCTTATTATTGGTGGAACAGCACGTTCACCATCAATGGAAACAATGGAGTGCTCAATGCCTCAAAGAGCACGGACGGCACCGTGGATACCCTTATCTTCCAGTACCATTTCACCAATGGCATCCAGTCTCTCTCACAAGACCCATATTTCTCAGTTCCGCAGATAAATCTGTTCCAGAGCCCAATACTACAGAATGATATCCAGAATGCCGCCAGTTTCCTTATTCTGCATTCAGAACTTCTGGGTGCAGGAATGGTCTCAGGAATTGCTCTTCTTGGAATTTCATATGGGTCATACCGAAAAAGAAGATTCTAATTTCAGTCGAGCATAGACATAATGTTGTTGCTCATGGTATCCAGGAAACTCTCACGGAATTTCTTCAACATAAGCATAGTATTTTCTGGATCTGTGAGAAAGAGGTAATTGGTGCTAGATTTGCTCTCGGTGTGGATTATACCTTGGTTAATCATGTCTGAAATGACCTGCCTGGTATTTTCCTGCCTGCTCTTTCTCCCTGAGAGAAACATTGAAAGTTCGGCGCTCTCGTTTTCCAGGAGGTAGAATATTATATCCCTGGAAAATTTATTTCTCAGGAAATAAAGAATTTTCCTGTCGTTAAAACCCGTGTTATTCAGGAGAAAATATCTCTTGAGCTTACCATCTTTCTTAATGGATATTTTCTCCATCCGTTCAAGCTGGTAGAGGTGGTATTCAACCTGGCCAACTGCTGCTCCTGATTTTCTCTGGATTTCCCTGAAATGGATACCCGGGTTTTCAGATATTATCTGTTCGATGAAATCCCTGAGAGAACCCTGATTATGCAATATCTAACTACCCCGCACAACTCCGTAATAGAAGAGTAGGAGAACAGCTATGTTAGATACCATCAGGACCGCTGTGTTTGAAATTGGAAGCGCCAGTAGCCCGAAACCAACTAGAATTAGGAGGACACCGTCAAAGAGAATGATGAGGAAAACTATCATTATGTAAAGGAACATCCGCATACCAGATTTCCTGTAAGCACGACCGCCCACTGCTAGCAAGAATGCTGCGAGAATCACGGAAAGCCCCATCAAATAAAAATCGATATTTTCCATTTAAATACGTATGGTAGTTGGATATAAAATTTCTGCTTATTTTTGAACTTTGGATAAAAGTCATTTGGTTGTCTCCCTTGTTATCTGTTAATCAGCCCCCCTAAAGAGGGATCTTATTATATTCAGTATGATGGAAATATCCTTTTTTGGAAAAAATCCCTTATTTCTGAGGCGATAATGGAAAGATTACGATCCTTACAAGTAAGGAAAAAAGCTCAATTCCACATCATGTAAAAGTCAATTGAAGGAGACTGCAAATCCAAACTCATTCATCTCTTTCCTCATCTTGTCCCTGTATTCCCTGTCCCCTATTACCTTGGAGACTTTCAGGGTCTTCAGGCTCTTCCTGGCGGAGAAACCCGCAGCAAGCCTCCCGTCATTTACCATTATGTAGAGGTTTGTAGTGCCAAGCTGCCTTTTTATATAATCCTGGAAGTAAAGAATGATGATGTCCTTGGGAATCATGATCCTGGAGTCTCCGCCCTTCAATTTCAGAGCAGCAGGATTAATGTAAAGCAGGCGTTGGAATCCAGGTATGACACCTTTAATGGCTTTTCCTGATTTTATAAGCTGTTCAATGTTCTTGAAGAAGTTCTGGTCCATTGGCCGTCCAGTGACCTCTTCGTACCTCTTCGCGTCTATGAATCCCATATTCTTCAGCATTGCTTTCACCAGGATATCGACCGCCTCCCCTTTCTTGAACTTCTCCGGAACGAAAACGTAGCGCCGATCCGAATCTTTTGCAATTACACAGTCTTCATATAGCGACTTAAGGTTGTTCCTTACCCCCAGTACATCCCTGCGCAGGTGCGTAATAATTTCAGCCTCAGTGGCACCTCCATATTCCATGATTACATGTACTATTCTCTGGTCTGTTTCGTTGAGCTCTCTGGCTTTTATGGCCCTATATACAGATATGGTCTCCATGGTTGCCATGGCCTGAACTCCAAAGGGCCCTGCAAAATTATATAGCAACCTGGACTGGAAGTAGTTGCGTAACAGGGCATTCCTCAGGCCCATGTATGACGCTTCCACCTCATTCCTTATACCAAGATGGAATTCCTTTAGCTTTTCAAATACCACTGAGTCCGTGTTCCTTTGTGCATTGGAAATTGCATAAGAGAACAGATTTTCCTCCTCAATATCCAATATGCTTGCATCACCAAGAAGAAGCGCTCCAGCTTTATCTGTAAAGCCAGCTACCTTTCCGTAAGGCGAGACATTCTCTGGAACAGATGAAATGAAAATCTCCTGGCAATTGTGGTTCCTGGCAAGTTCCTTAACAGAAGCGAAGAAACTTTCGGGTGAAGATATGGAACCTGTAAGGTTTGAAATCCATAGGACGCCATCGTTGTAAGCAACGGTAAGTGTCGCCTCTTCCTTTCCCTTTGACACATAAATGGAATTGTAATCTATCTCATTGAGATACTTTCTTCCAAAGTAAATCTCCAATGGATCAGTTACCGGGACAATAACACCCCTCTTTAGGTCTCCATTAAGCTTCCTGCTGCCATAATAGAGGTCATTCCTGATATACTTGGGCTTATCCTCTAATGATTTGATGGTTTCACTCATGTACGCCCAGAAGGTATGTTCTAGCTCACGCTTTGCCACCGGGCCGAATTTCCCAATCAGAACCTTTACGCTCTTCTGTACATCTCCCCGTTCTCTGGAACCGTAAAGAATGGAATACTTGCCGTCCAGTGATCTTGAAATGGAGACCCTGAACTCGAGAGCACGGATGATCTGCCTGACAACCTTTACGGGGTTCCCTGATCTTTCAGCAATATCGTCATCTGTGTTGTGTCCGTTCTCAATGTGCTTTATGACCTGGATTTCCTCATCCTTGAAAGGTTCATATCTCAGGTTGTAAAGAGCTTCAGTGAGCCAGTCAGATGCGTACGACAAACGGTTCTTCACAAATCTTCCCAGGTGGACTTTTCCGTCTCGCAGCAGTTTCTCAATATTATCACTGGAGTAATCTGCGCATCTCGCCTGGATGCTCTCCGTGCTGTATGCGTAACCATACTTCTCAAAATAATCGGAAACTGACTCAACTTCAGAAGAGAAATCTGCCACTCTCAGTTCAAGCTCGTTGCTTTCACCACGGCCAAGAAGTGCATCGAGATCTGGCTTGAGGATATACTGCCTTGCAAATACAGGAGTAATATACTCGTTCACAAGTGTACCTTCCTCAACAAGCCTGCTCAGGCCTTCGGACAAAAGAGTCTGGTCTATGGGCAGCCTTATGGATATCTCGTCTATGGTAAGCGGGCCATAGCTTCCGATAACTAGTATAAGGGCCCTGTCTACTGCTTCCACCACATCTGGTTGCTCAACATAGAGGTCGTTTTTAACATAAGAATTGTTTCCATCCTTGAGTGTGCGCCTGATGGAATACCATGATTCCAGCCTGGTAAGGGAATCCTTAAGCTCTCCTTCTTCCATATCCAGGGCTTTCTTGAGTTCACCGAAGGTATGGTTTTCAATGGCATCAAAAACCATCTGTGTGGAGACATCCATTTTTTCATCTGCACGGAAGAGTTTTCTTATTACCGGATAGTTGTCTATATGAGCCCACCCCGTCCCTCTCACATAGACGGAAACGATGGCATCCTCACCAATAAGGTCCTCAGTAATATCAGAGACGCCTACCTGCGCATAAGGGAAAGGGCTGTTGAACCTGTTCCTGAATGGGTCGAAAACCAGAAAATGCCTTGCGAAGTCTTCATAACTCTGCTTGTCAGTTATCTGTGGAACCTTTGATTTGTAATACTGATCAACTGTAGCCTGATCCTGGATCAGGAACCTGATCTCCTGTGAACCATATATTTTGTCCAGTATTCTTCCCTGGAGTTCCTTGAGAAGTTTGGACCTGTCCTCCATGAGGACCATGTCAGAAACACCGGCTAGAATAAGACCATATGAGAAGGGGCTTGTCTCCGCCCGGTAATCTAGTATTTTGAAATTCTTGCCTTCAATTACATCCTTAACGTAATTAAGTGCCCTCGGCACATCCATCATGT
>JAJZKS010000054.1 GCA_021850835.1 Thermoplasmata archaeon | reverse complement strand
CATTCTGGTTATCCTTTCAGACATGACCAACTACTGCGAAGCCCTGAGGGAAATATCATCAGCAAGGGAAGAAGTTCCAGGAAGAAGGGGTTTCCCGGGATACATGTACACTGATCTTTCAACCATATATGAGAGGGCAGGGAAGATCAGGGGCAAGAACGGCTCCATCACGCAGATTCCAATCCTCACCATGCCAGGTGATGATATCACGAACCCGATACCTGACCTTACAGGATACATTACAGAGGGCCAGATCGTGCTGAGCAGGGATCTGCAGAGGAAGGGAATTTACCCGCCCGTGGATGTTCTGCCCTCACTGTCAAGACTCATGAACCAGGGAATCGGGAAGGGCAGGACAAGAGAAGACCACAGGGGAGTGGCAGACCAGCTGTACGCAGCCTATGCAAACGGAAAGGATCTCAGGTCCCTAAGTGCAATAGTGGGAGAAGAGGCACTGGGTGCAAACGACAGGATGTACCTCAAGTTTGCGGATGAGTTTGAGAAGAGGTACGTGAACCAGGGGATATACGAGGACAGGTCAATTGAAGACACCCTTGGCATCAGCTACGATCTCATGTCCATGCTTCCGGAAGGGGACATGAAGAGGCTGAAGACAGACTTCATCAAGAAATACGGAAAGTGGAACAAGGAGGAATAATGGCACAGACTGAGCTGAAACCCACAAGGATTGAACTCATTCGAACCAGGAGAAGAATTAAACTGGCCAAGAGAGGCCTAGATCTCCTGAAGATGAAGAGGTCATCCCTTGTTATGGAGTTCTTCAACATCAGCAGAAGTGTCAAGGGCCTCAGGGAGAATCTGAGATCCGACATAGGGGACGCACTGGATACCCTGAAGGCAGCGGAAATCATATCGGGTACCATGAACCTGGAAAGGATCGCGTACATGTCAGCTGATTCAACGGTAGGCGTGAACCTGAAGAATGTCATGGGAGTCAGGATCCCTGAACTCAGCAGGAACTACAACCAGACCATCCTTTCTAACCAGTACAGGGCCATATCTGTTCCCACAGCAGTCAATGACGCAATAAAGAAATTCGAGAATATTTACACTCAGATAGTGGAGATCGCAGAGAAAGAAAACTCAATGAGGAAGCTTCTCCACGAAATCGACAAGACAAAGAGGCGTTCAAACGCCATTGAGAACATACTGATCCCCCAGCTAACATATTCAGCGAAGATCATAAGGATGAGGCTGGATGAGATCGAGAGGGACATGTTCACTACACTGAAAATGGTAAAGAGAAAGATTAACAGGAAATCCCAGGAGGGAGTTGCCTGATGAAGTACTGGAAGCAGCAGTTGAAGCTGGACAGGAACAGGATATTCACGAGGGAAGAACTCATGAGAAACAGGAATCTGAGGAGGTTCAAGAGGCTGAGGACATTCTTCCTCCTTTTCAATCCCATGGTGTCCGTGCTGCTGCTTACTATGCTATTTACAGGAGTGATCTGAAATGGAAGATCTAGAAACACTCAAGGTAATCAAGGAAAAGGAAAACTCAATCAACGATGAAATTGCACTTCTCAAGAACGAGAAGGATAAGCAACTCCAGGAAATGGAAGCCCGGTTTGCATTGAAAGTGAAGGAAAACGAGGAGAGACTTAGGCTCCAGGCCACGAAAGAGGTCGCCGATGTCACCGTAGAGGCAAGGTCCAGGGCAGAAAGCATTGTTCTTGGAAGCAGGGAAAAGGCCGACAGGATGAAAATGAAGCTTTCAGACAGGGAAATAGAGAAGATAACGTCTGATTTGCTCAAATCCTATCTAGAGGGTATGTAATGGCACTGATGCCGGAGAAGATGCTCAGGGTAAGGATCATCGGGTCCAACATGCGCAAGGACCACATTATAACTGCTCTCCACGACGCAGGCATTATACAGTTGGAGACGGTGGAACCTGGGCTCACGAAGGCCATGGGACAGGCAAAACCTGGAGAACTGTACAGGAAAGTGAACAGGTATCTACAGATATACAGGGGATATGAGAACTTGCTGCCGCACATTCCTGTGAAAGGCACAAAGGCATTCGGCAGTATGGAAGAACTTCTCGCTGAAGCTTCAAAAATAGACCTCGAAGAAGAGCTGAAGGTGCTGAAGTCCAGGGAGTCGGATCTCCTCTCCGAGATAAAGGAGATAAACAACAGGCTTGAGGCAGTGTCCTCGCTCATGGGATTAAGTTATGACCTTTCAATTTTCAACGGCTCCACAATTTCCTCATACATTGCAAGGGGATTTGAGGATGGGGAAGCAGCATCAGCAATAAGGGAGAAGCTTCCTGATGCAACAGTTTTCAAGCTTCCCAACCAGTCAGTAGTTGTCACAATACCAGCAAAAAAGGATGCGGAGCTTGCCAGGGTGGCTTCAGAGCTGAAATTCTCAATTTCACACATTCCTGAGATGTCAGGAAAGCCGGAGGAATACAGCAAAGTCATGAAGGACAGGCTCGGCCTCAAGACAAAGGACCTCGATGAAGTCCACAAGGATCTCAGGGATCTTTCTGAGCAGTACTATGAACCTATAGCCCAGATCCGGGAACAGCTGGAGATTGAAAACAGGAAACTTGAGGTTTCAGACAAGCTCGCTTCCACTCAGGATTCATTTGCGCTTGAAGGATGGGTTCCCCAGAAGCATTACCAGTCCATGGTCACCCTGGTCAACGGTGCCGCTGAAAACAGCGTAATAATAAAGACAGTGGACTCTAAGGAGGATCCGCCCACTCTGCTTTCAAACCCTAAGAGGTTCAAGGTCTTCGAGTTCTTTATCAATTTCTATTCACTTCCCAAGGAGTTTGAATTTGACCCTACAATGATTTTTGGCTTCATCTTCCCATTCTTCTTCGGGCTCATGGTTGGAGACTGGGGCTACGGGCTTGTAATCTTAGCCGGAGCAACCTGGATGAAAAGAAAGCTCACAACTCCCGGTGCCAGGACTATCCTCCCCAGGGGACTCACCAATTTCGCTATGACCGTATTCGGAAAGAATGCGCTTCTGGTACTTGCCAGAACCCTTGTTCCAGGTGCTCTGGTTGCAATAGTTGTTGGATTGCTGTTCAACGGTTTCTTCGGCTTCCCGCTGCTTCCTGTAACTGTGTTTGAAGTTGCTCCGAAGTTCACGGCAAGCATCATGGGATTCCCACCTCAGCCCTCTATTGTGCTCTTCCATCTTACCCTCGTGATACCAAAACTTCTCCTGTTGACAGGATACATAGGGCTTGCCATGGTTACATTCGGCCTGGTTCTTGGCCTTGCAAACGAGGCAAGGAGGAAGCACTGGAAGGGAGTTGGCGGAAAGATCGGATGGCTACTCATGGCCTGGGGGATCGCAATGTTCGGGCTTAACCTCATACAGCATTCCAGCAATTTCTCATTCAGTCTTGCAACAAACCCCGTTGCTCCAATTTCCCTTGGGGGATTCATAGTGGGCATAGTGGTAATGGCAGTATCTGAAGGCACGGGCGGGCTCATAGAGATACCCTCCATCATCAGCCATATACTCTCATATACGAGGATTCTGGGTATACTGCTTGCAGCGGTGTATCTGTCATATGTGCTTGACCTCATTTTCCTCAAGGGAGTTTCAAAAAGCCCTGCATTTGCCGCTATAGGTATACTTGTGCTCATACTTGGCCAGCTCTTCACAATAGGCATAGCAATCCTTGAACCAGGAATACAGGGGGCGAGGCTTATTTACGTGGAATTCTTCTCAAAATTCTATTATGGCAACGGCAAGATATTCAGGCCATTCAAGACCACAAGAAAATACACCACTCCAAAATTCAGCCTGGAAACAGCCAAGAAATAATATTAACCTGGTGTGCCCACACTCTTTTCTTTTCCCAGTTTTACATACTTTCTCAAAGCTATTAAAGTCCACACAGCTTCTATGACCCCAAACGGCCAAGTTCCTGAAAGAAAACCGTACGCTGACGATCCAATGCATGTGAGCCCGAAGAGCAGTGTATAGATTCTTGACTTAGGCTCCAGCGAATAGAAAGCCATCATGACTGCCAGGTCAACGGCACCAAGTATATTGAGGGTTGAAAGCGGTTCCATGGCTGAGAATTCAAAAGTAATTTAAGAATGCAGGGATTGCAAATGGATCCCATTGGACCATGAAAAGCTGGCAGGCCTTGCCACTAAAATAGCTGCAGGAATCACTCCAAGAAAGTTCCCGGATGATTTTGCAGATCTAGAACCCCAAGGTGAGATTACAAGGATACCGAGGGGAAAGGAAGTGAGCATGTACAGGGAACTTGAGGGAGTCTTTGTAATGATCGACGGAAACAGGCTTTTCTTCAATCAGCCACCATTTGCCAAGTTCATATTCTATTGTGCAAAGGCCGGGATCACGGAGGTTGCTGTCCCTGACGCCAAGGTTGCAAAGAAGGCCGTGAAGGCGCTGGAACAGGAGATCAGCAATGTCACATACAGGATCGAAAGCGAACTGGAAAACCTGAACCTCGGGGAAGGAGAGAAAAGGGAAACAATCCAGGCTGTTCTAGACAAACTTGGATTGGGCTATTACTCAGACATTGTATCCAGGGAAGAATTGTGGTAGGCCGAGTAAGGGCCCTTTTCTTCAGTAACCGCTCCAGCGTGAACCCAGTTCCTTTTCCCACTTCTCATAGACTTCCTTTCTGAGATCGTCCCTGAGCATGCAGGTTTCAGAGAAACTGTCCATTCTTTCGTATGGCACAACAGCAAATATGATTCCCCTTGAATTTGTGTATTTGGAGGCAGGCACATCCTTTGGCCTCAGGGGATCAACCCCACTGGCCCAGCCTTTCTTTATAATCCCTATTTCCGAAGGGTCCGCCCTTGTGCACATGGCCCAAAGTACATCGTCCATGTCGTAGGGATTGATATCATCGTCCACCACAACGACCCACTTTCCCATATATGCAGCGCTCCTTGTCTGGGAGGCAAGGTAACCTGCCTCTGTGGCGTGTCCCGGATATGCCTGCTTAATGCTGACATTGATGAACTGCCTCCCCACCCCGAATGGAGGCGTGTAAACACCCATCACGTTAGGAAGACCATTTTTTACCATCTCGTCATAGACCAGGGCAGATCTCCACACACTTCTCCAGAAGGCATGATCGTTGTACGCTCCCTTTGACATGGCCGTGCCCAGCATAATGGCGTCGTTCCTGTGGTATAGGGCCTTAACCTCCACGAATGGCTTCTGCTTTGCATCGCTTGCATAATACCCGGTCCATTCGCCATGTGGCCCTTCCAGTCGGGTCTTGTCGGGGTATACAAAACCCTCGATGGCAATCTCCGCATCGGCAGGTATTGGCAGGCCTGTATACTTTCCCTTGATAACTTTGATCGGTTTTTTCCTGATGGCCCCGTAATATTCAAGTTCTGATACCCCTGTCGGGATTTCACTTCCAGCCAGGACGTATAAGAGTGGATCCGGGCCGAATACCATTACCACTGGCATTGGCTTGTTCTCCTTGAAGTACTTGTCCCTGTGGAATGCTCCGTGTTTTCCTCTCTCTGCGTTTATACCCACAGTATTCCTGTCGTAGAGTTGGGCACGGTATGAACCAACGTTTATTGTTCCCGTGTCAGGATCATCGGTGATTACTGCAACGCCAGTGCCGATGAATCTCCCACCATCCTTTTCATGCCAGAAAGGGGTTGGAAATTTGAGCAGGTCCACTTTATCCTCTGTTTCCAAGTTCTCAAGAATGTGTCCCGATTCAACAACCTGGAACGGATATTTCTTCGTTTCTTCCTGCCATGTGTTCGGTTTTCCCCTGAGGTCCTCTATGGTTTCCTTCAAGGTCAGTTCTGTATTGTTTCCGAAAGTAAGGTTGAATAGCTTTACATTTCCTACAGAGTTCACCAGGACCCGGAAGCCGGATTTCTCATATTCCTTGAGGTTCTGAAACAGCAACGCTGGGCCCTGGTTTTTGGCGTTAATCTGAGCTATGCCGGATAGTTCCAGGTTCAGGTCCACGCCTTCCAGCACCTTAAGTTCATCCATTTCATCAGCTTGTTTCAGCCAGTCTCTCAAGTCTTCCCAGGATCTCATTGAAATCACGCAAAAATGTCAGATAGGAATTTAATCCTTTTCCGGGTCATTCTGAAAGAATATCGTTTTGGACCCAATAATCCGGATAAGCGCCGGGAATTGCTTTTATGCCATGGTATCTGAAGCGATTGAACAAGAACTGGAGAAATTTAGTAAAGAAAAATAAAAAAAGGAAATTTTTGGTTGCTTTAAAATATAAGGGAATGCAAAGATCAAATCTTTGTTACATCCACACCCTTGGTTTCTTTCAGCCCAAAGACTCCAACCATCATGACTGCAGCACCGATGATCATTCCAGTGGACATTGAGATTCCAAGGTGTCCACCACTTGCAACAAGGAGCTCAACGAAAATCGGAGCAAGCCCTCCTCCAAATCCTCTTCCTACCATATAGGCGAAGTTTGATCCTGTGGCCCTCATCCTTGTCGGATATAGCTCCCCAAGCCAGACGCCGAATATGGCTGCAAAGCTGGACTGGAAGAAGTACAGCAGGAGATATGTCCAGAATGACGGGTAGCTGGCCAGGTTTGTGAATCCAACTGCCTGGTATGCGGTGTACAGGAACGGGAAGATTACCAGGAATGAAACAACTCCAAACAGTATGGCTGCTTTCTTCCTTCCAAGGAAATCAACACTGGTTCCTATGATCACTTCAGCTATGATACCCACTAGAGAACCAATGGTGACTATTGTGGTGACCGGTGAGTGTGCAGCTATGAAGAACGAGGGGTAGAAAGTCTGCCCTGAGTAGAAGTAGAACATGAATCCGAAAACCATGATGGTTCCGAATATGGTCCACCTGAGGGTATCCTTTGAAAAGATTTCTGCCAGTGGGGATTTCAGCACTATGCTGGAAACATCCTTTCCTGTCTTCTTTGCCTCAACCTGCAGGAGCCATACTTTTGACTCAGGCACGAAGAGCCGAAGCACCAGAAGCACCAGAGATATGATGCCCACGAACATGTAAGCGTATCTCCAGCCAGTTGCACCAGAAAAGTGTGCGAGGAAGTATCCCGCAGTCTGTGCACCTATTAAGCCACCAGCAGGGAACATTGCCTGAAGGAATCCACCTGCAAGCCCCTTTGACCTTTCGCCCCATGCCTCATTAAGAAGCGAGAAGCCAACTCCCCACTCGCCTCCAAGCCCAAGGCCCGCAACAAACTGCAGGGCGAAAAGCTCATTCAGGTTTCCGGAGAAGCCTGTAGCTATTGTCGCCACCGAGAACAGCAGGATGGTGAAAACCAGTGCAGTCCTTCGGCCTAGCCTGTCAGCAACCCAACCAAATCCAATTCCTCCGACAACAGAACCTACCAGTGCGGTACTCACTGCAATCAGTGCAGTTGTCCTACCAACACCAAAAGTGGTGCCGATTGCTGCAGCCAAAAAAGTAGTCAGCAACAGGTTGTACCCATCAAAGAGATAACCCAGTGTGGCACCAAGATATGTTCTAGATTTCTCAGAACTTGTATAGCTTAAATTAGCCTCCATTGAAGGGAGAACAATTTAATTAATATTTAATTCTTGCTGACTGGAAATGACAAAAAATCCATTATGAATTATAATGGGTAAATAATGGCTCATTTTTCTTTCCCAAATCACAAAATTTTCTGGAATAAATTGCGTATGGTGGATGCAATTCGGGTCGAGGCGAAACATTTTAGATACTTCTAGGGCTAACCTGACTTAGCATGACGAGTCAGAAATCCTCTACTGAATCGTTGGTTCTGCAGAGTGAAAAGGGGACAAAACAGAATGTTGGCAAGAGAGTACCGAGAATTGAAGACCTGCGCATAGTCAAGGGAAAGGCAGGCTATACGGATGATCTTGAAATGGCCGACCAGCAATACGCTGCTTTTCTGTTCAGTCCATATGCACATGCCAGAATCATAAGTATAGATGTGTCAAAGGCACTGGAACTTCCCGGCGTCTCATTAGTTATCACTGGAAAAGAAATCAAGGAACTCACCAAACCAATGTCTTCCAGGGCGGCCACAAAATCACCCACTTCCCATTACATCCTGGCCGTGGACAAGGTAAGGTACATGGGTGAGCCTGTTGCTGCAGTGGTGGCCAGGAACAAGTACGTTGCAGCTGATGCAGCGGAGCTCATTGAGGTCGAATACGAACCCCTCAAGGTCGTTGCCTCAATCGAGGACGCGCTGAAGAAGGATGCGGAACTCATCTACCCTGAGCTAGGCACCAATGAAATGATCACAGACCATTTCGAATTTGGCGATGTCAAGAAAGCCTTCAGCGAAGCTGACAAGATAGTCAAGGAAAGGATCAGGATCCAGCGATATGCCTCCACCCCACTGGAGACCTATGTGGTGAATGCCTATTATGATCCAACAAGGGAAGAACTTACAGTGTATGCTAGCGACCAGCAGCCTGGAAGGACTGTCCAATCAGTGGAAAGGACTATCGGGATCCCTTCCTCTAGAATCCATCTCATTGTTCCTCCAGTTGGCGGTGGCTTTGGATACAAGCTTGCAATCTGGCAGTATGTTGCGTTGGTTTCACTTATGAGCAAATTGGTAGGCAAACCTGTCAAATGGGTACAGACCAGGACAGAGAGCCTTTATGCATTCCACAGGCCACGCGGCTTCATGGACGCTGAATTCGCCCTTAGAAAGGACGGGAAAGTCCTTGGAATGAAGCTTGTTGACTGGCAGGCAGACGCCAACTGGCCATATGTGGCTGCGCTTTATTCACTCATCAAGTTTGCAAACATGAGTGGAACTTACGAAATCAGGAATTATTCCTTTGAATACCACTGCATTGCTACAAACGATCCGCCAATAGTGCAGGACAGAGGGGTGGGAAAGCCATTCATGGCATTTGCGCTTGAGAGGATGATGGACTTTTCCGCTCAAGCCCTGGGCATTGACAGGGTCAAGATCAGACAGATAAACTCAGTTCCGGCAGATAAGATGCCTTACACCGCAGGATCTGGGGAAGTCTACGAAAGCGGGAATTACCCGGAAGCCATCAGGAGAGCCCTTGAGCACTCACAGTTCAAGAAGAAGCTTGAGGAACAGGCTAAATTGCGGAAGGAGGGCAGGTACGTAGGAATCGGCATTGCCACAGCCATAGAACCGGGGACTTCCAACCTAGGATATTACTTCCTGTCTAAGGCGGGCGATCCCGATTACAATGGAGCCGGACAGATGGCGACCGTTGAAGTTGCCGCAGATGG
>JAJZKS010000053.1 GCA_021850835.1 Thermoplasmata archaeon | reverse complement strand
AGTGCAAGGTTGAGGTGGAGAGGAAGATCGGGGTCCAGATGAAGTCGATCGGAGAGGTGATGGGCATTGGAAGAACCTTTGAGGAGGCTTTCTTCAAGGCCATAGCCTCCCTCGAGACAAAGGAATCCAAATCCCTCAGGCTTCCGGTTTCAGATGAGAAGCTGAGGGAACTCATAAGAACACCATCTGACCTTAGAATATACGCCATTATCGAAGCCCTGCTCAGGAAATGGAGCCCTGAGGAAGTCAGTAGCCTTTCACATTATGCATTATACTTCACAGAGAAACTGAAAAACGTAACCGACAAGCTTGCGGATCTCAGCCCCGGAATAATGCCAGAGAATCTCAGGGAACTCAAATATTCTGGAATACCAGATTCCATTATTTCTGCATTTACAGGCCTGGCTGAAACAGAGATTTACATGGAAAGGGAAAAGCAGGGGATTTTCCCTGCTTACAAGGCCATAGACACCTGTTCTGGAGAATTCTTCGCTGAAACCCCCTACCTTTATTCCACTTACGACCAGGAAAGTGAATTCATCGATATGGACAGGAAGAAAGAGACCGTGGTGGTCCTGGGCTCCGGCCCTAACAGGATTTCCCAGGGGCTTGAGTTCGACTATGGCTCTGTAAAAGCTGTGCTGAAGCTCAGGAAAAGCGGTTTCAGGACGGTAATGGTCAACAGCAACCCTGAAACAGTGTCAACGGATTTTGATGTCTCTGATATCCTGTATTTTGAGCCCCTTTCCCTTGAGCACATCTGCAACATTATAAGAAGGGAATCTCCTTGCAGGCTCATAATCCAGTTCTCTGGCCAGACAGGGCAGAACCTCGCCATGCAGATCAGGGAAATATTCGGGGATGGGATATTCCTCGGAACCACACCGCAGAGCATAGAGGCGATTGAGGACAGGAAGAAATTTGCCGAAGCTCTCAGTGAATACGGGATTAAGCAGCCTGAATTTGTAACTGTCACCACCTTGCAGGAGGCAGTGGATGCGATTGAAAAAACACCACTCCCAGTCATTGTTAGAAGCAGCTTCATAATCGGGGGAAGGGCCATGGATATCATAAATGAGAAGGAGGAAGTCTATGGCAGGGTATCTGCCCTCCTTCAGGAAAGGCCAGGATTCCCGGTTCTACTGAGCAGGTATGTGGAGGACGCAACGGAAATAGATGTGGATTTCGTTTCAAACGGGGACAGCTTTGTCATCGCAGGAATCAGCGTTCATGTGGAGGAAGCTGGTACCCACTCAGGGGATGCAACAATGGTTCTCGCCCCAGATGCACCAGATTCAGGCACAAGGGAAAAAATCAGGGAACTGGTTTCATCCTTTGTCAGGAAATACCGCCTCAAGGGTTTCTCAAACCTTCAGCTGGCACTTAAGGGCGATGACCTTTTCGTGATAGAGCTCAACTCAAGGGCAAGCAGATCCCTCCCCTTTGTGAGCAAGGCAACAGGCGTGGACTGGATATCGGTGGGGATAGACGCCATGCTTTCAGGGAGCCTCCAGGCGAAGGAAAGGGGGCCAAAGAACTACTTTGTGAAAATCCCCGCCTTCCCGTTTAACAGGTTTTTGGACCTTGATGCAATTCTCGGCCCTGAGATGAAGTCAACAGGGGAAGGAATGACTGCGGGCCGCACCATTGAGGAGGCACTTGGGAAAGCATTGAAAATGATGAATGTCCGCATTCCCAGCATGGGATCAATTGTTTTGTCCATAAGTGACAAAGACAAGGAGCAGCTGCTTGAAATTGCGCGGTATTTCTCTGGGCTTGGGCACAAACTCGTTGCGACCCCGGGAACAAGGCATTTCCTGAGGGAAAATGGGCTGGATGCTGAAGTAATCTACAAGATGGAGGATGTGAGGGAACCGCGGATTGACCAGTACGTGAGCGAAAACAGGCCAGATCTCATCATCAACACCCCCAATTCAAGGTCAGGCTCAATTAAGGATGGATACCAGATAAGAAAACTGGCTATCAGGAAAAATATCCCGCTCATAACAAACATCAAGCTGGCAGATGCCCTTGTCCAGACACTGAGGGCAGGGGAGAAGTCAGATTTCAGGGAAATCAGGGAATACTGGGAGGCCTGATGAATCTCAAGGCTGCGCGGGATTCATTTCCGGCAATATATGAGGGAATAAAGAGCCAGGCCCCACCTCACCATTTTGAGTTCCATGACCCATTCTGGGTCCTCATAACGACAATTATGTCCCACAGGACAAAGGACGAGGTTACCGACGTGGCCGCAAGGAACCTTCACAACAGGTACATCGACGCAAAGGGGCTCTCGCAGGCTAAATACGATGATGTACTCTCCCTAATTTCAAGAGTGGGCTTCAGCACAGTGAAGGCGAAGAGGGTCATCGATGCAGCCAGGATTATAATGGAGGACTATGGCGGAAAGGTTCCGGAAACCATTGAGGAACTGACAGTGATTCCCGGGGTAGGCAGAAAAACCGCAAACGTTGTGCTCGCCGATGCACTTGGCAAGCCGGCAATTGCGGTTGACACACACGTACACAGGATAAGCAACAGGCTTGGCTGGTCCCGGACAAAAAATCCTGATGATACGGAAGAAGACCTCAAGAAAATCATACCGCAGGAATACTGGGTTGGGTTCAACCCCATGCTGGTGGAATTCGGAAAGAAGATATGCAAGCCAATTGGCCCTAGATGCGGAGAATGCTCCATATCAGCATATTGCAGATTTTTCAGTGACTCACAGAAGAAGCGGGGGATAAAGCCTAGAGATAAGCCTGGGAAAAAGCCCCTTAAATCATAATATTTCCAATTCTGCATGAAAAGTATCCTGTTCAAAATATTTCCCTATGGTCATGTTTAAGTATCGCCATAATTATTTATCTATTATCAAATAAGTTGCAAACACCTTGCAGAGATATGAAATGACAATAACGAAGAGGGGCTACCTTTTGCTCGGCATCTTTATGGCAGCAGCGTTCCTGCCTTATACTATTATTGTTTATTATGCAATTATATACTTCAACCTACCCCATGGGAATTTCATCATTTTCCTTATGGGCGGCTCAGGTTTTGTTTTTATATTGCTTTCAGTGAATTTCTTCGCCCTGGCATTCAAAAACAGGAACGGAGCAAACCAAACGCCCAATCACTCCAAATAAGATAAGGGCCATCCTATCCGGGCGGCTCTCTTTCCTTATGCCGTCGCACTCTTTTTGGTGGAAAAAATTCAGGTGTGGTATGTTTGGTAGAAAAAATTAGATTGGTGAAGAGGGGAACCTTTCCTTCGCCTCTTCGACCATGTGGACAACCTTCTGTTTGAATGGCACGAAAGTGTCAGGGCTCTCAGGGTAATGCTCGTATATTTCATTCATGGCCTTCATCCTGCCAACTACATAAACGAGGTTGGAGAATGCACTCAGGTTCCTGGCGCCCTTAAGGACCATCTTGAACTTCGACGCTACGCTGAGTTCAGGAATGAGACCAAGTGTGATATCTGATGCCTCCTTGGTGGTAAGGAAGGATTTCATTCCGTAGTTCAGTATGTCATTATTAAGGGACTGGAGGTAAATCCTGAATATTTCCATGCCAGCCATTTTCTTTCCATATGCCTGGTTGTAGTCAATGTTGTACTGCCATAGCCCTTTCACTGAGGTGTCGTTTGCTTCTATTGCCCTTGAAGCATTCTCTCCAGCGAGAATGCCTGAAATCAACGCTGGCCCTATGCCACCCGCGCTAATGGGGTTCGGCATGACCATGCTGTCTCCTGCACCCATGTATCCGTCGTAGACAAGGCTCTCCATGTTCCTTCTCACTGCAACAGACCATGAGCCCTTTCCGTTGTTGTTCTTGTTCCAGAGCTTTAAGTTCTTGAAGAGAGGATTCCACTTAACATATTCATCAATAAGGGTCTGGAGGTTATCCTTCTTGCCAAGTTTTGCATTCCTTATGTCAAGGCTCTTCTTCTGCACTCCAAGCCCGATGTTTACTCTGTTTCCACTCTTGGGGAATACCCAGCCGTATCCGCCAGGTGCCATAACATTGTTCAGGTGGATGAGTGCGTTGTCCGGATCGAAGTATGCAAGGTCTTCGCCCTTGAGCTCAAACTCATAGATGTATCTTCCAGTTGATTCGATGTCGTCTGTGTCGATTACCCTGTCAACATAAGGGTTTTCGGGGAGGTTTCTCCTGATCACGGTTGAAATTCCAAGGGCATCAACCACAACCTTTGACCTGAAAGTGAATTCTTCCTTGTTCTTGTCCCTTCCGTGAATTCCAACAACTTTCTTGTTCTCAATGATTGGGCTCTGGACCTCAAACTCACTCATGTAATTTGCACCAGACTTCTTGGCAATCTCTAGGAGTTTTGCCTCAAATTCCGGCCTGTCAAGAGTATATCCCACACCTTCAAACATGAACTTGGTCTTGAGGTCGGGCGACAGCGCGTAAACACCGTCAACTCTCCTGTCAAGTTCGGGCTGTCCAAATTGAACGCCCATTTTTTTCTGAACGAAATCAATATGTGATCCTGCAACTGCATCGCCGCAGGTCCATCCCCAAACAGTCTTTTTTCCAACCTCTGCTTCAGGGTTTCTGTCAAGCAATAAAACATTCTTGCCTTTTCTAGCTGCGGCAGCCGCGGCAAGGGTTCCTGCCAAACCTGCACCGGCAACAATTATATCGTATTCTCCGCCACTTTTCATGGGAACCTACTAGATTCTCTGTATATTCGACGGTATTTAAACATTGTTTAGCAGAAGCTATTATGCACAGTTCTGTGCATTGCGGGATCTTTTCCCGTTGCACTAATGGTTATCCATGGCTTCGGTACAGGTTTGCAATTCACGGCTGCAAAATAGTAAATCCAGCTTACAATCATGTAGCATCACTGGTATCCCATGAATGGGCAAAATGAGCAGGGCATGACATATGACGTTGCAATTGCAGGTGCAGGGCCAGCAGGTTCAGTGGCAGCCAGCAAACTTGCAGAAGCCGGCATGAGAACGTTTGTCATCGACTCAAAGATGGAAGTGGGTGCCCCAGTGATCTGCGCTGACCTGGTGAATATTGGATTCGGCGAACTTCAGGAATTCATGGAGGATCCAAGGATCAGGCTTGCTAAACCGGAAAGCATTGAGCTGAAGGCAGGCAAGGCATCAGTGCACATGTTCCCTTCTGGAAAAGAGGGTGATGCATTCAACACTGTGGTTGAAAGGGACCGTCTTGACAAGGAGCTTATATCTGGAGCAGTTCTTGCCGGGGCCAAGTTGACGATCAGGGCTGAACTGATAAACTACTTCCAGGAAGGCGACCTCGTAAGAATAACATATAGGGCTGCGGGAAAGGCGGCTACCATAAGGGCCACTCATGCCGTTATTGCCACGGGCAATCCCGGAAGCGTCACCGAAAACTCATCCAATACAGCTACAGAATTCAGTTACCAATACGGGCGGTTCACTTCAAAGGCTGCCGGGTCAATTCCTGTCATAGAGATTGGCAAGGAACTTTCAATGAATTATCTTGTGCCGAGAGGGCATGGCCAGTTTAACAGGCTCCAGATTAAGGAGTTCACTGGAGAAAATGAATCCCCTAGACAAGGCATAGACATCGGGAGAGCGTTCATATCCGGGAGCAGAAGAGCCATCCATAGCGAAGAACCCGCTCTTGGAAGTGGCAGGATATTGCTTGCTGGTTCAGCTGCTGGGCTTTATGACCGGTTCTTTATGACAGGTTACAGGGAGGCATTTATCTCTGGAAAAATTGCCGCACAGGCCATACTGGGATCAAACGGGGAAGGCGGTGACGCAGTGAAACATTATGCAAAGGCAGTTGATGAAAACCTGATTCCAGGAATGGATCAGCAGCTTCTCCTTAGAAAGGCTATGGCCAAATCAGATATCCGCAGAATTGAGGAACTTTTGTCCAGGCTGTCGGAATATGAGTTCAATGAGGTTTCAGTCAGGGAACTTTTGGGAAAATCAGGGATGTCCATTAAGGACATTGAAGAAATTCTCGGCACCGGGAGCTAATTCATCTCTTCAATATTCTCAAGGCCGAAGTTTCCTGATTTAATCTGTGCCCTCATCATCTTCTTGAAACCACGGTTTCCTTTCATGGCCTTGAGATTGTTCTTCATTGCCTTGAATTCCCTGAGGAGACCCCTTATGTCTGCTTCAGTTCTTCCTGATCCCCTTGAAATCCTGGCAATCCTTTTGGCGTTGATCTCATCGGGGTTCTCCAGTTCATGGTAAGTCATTGAATCCATTATGACCCTGTAGTTTCTCAGTTTTTCCTGGGCGCTCTCTATCGCATTGGAATCTATCTTGTTCCCCCCGGGCATTCTGGCAAGGGGAAGTGAGTCAAACATCTTTGAGATAAGCCCGGGCTGGGCAAATTTTTCCCAGATTTCGTACATGTCCTTAAGGTTGAACTTCCCGGACATGAGCTTGTTTACGGATTCCTCCGCCTCTTCCTCAGATATGTTGGTCTCCTTGAATGCCTCGAGAAGAGTTTCAAGGTCACCGAGGCCAAGCAGCCTTGAAAGGAATTTCTTGGACTGGAATATTTCCAGGTCTTCAGGATGTTCTCCTGTCCCGATGAAGTAAACAGGTGCGTGGATCTGGGATACAGCGCTAAGGGCGCCACCTCCCTTCCCAGTTCCATCCATTTTGGTGAGTATCACGCCTGTGATGCCAATGGCATCGTTAATGGTCTGTGCCTGCGGGCCCGCCTGTTGTCCCACTGTCGCATCTATCACTAGAAGAACCTCGTCAGGGTTGAACGCATTCTTGATCTCCTTAATTTCCCTTATCAGGTCATCATTGAGTGAGTCTCTCCCACTTGTATCAATAATCTTTACCTTGAGTTCACCGTGCTCTTTCAGGCCGTTCCTGATGATCCTGACAGGGTTTTTCTCTCCCTTTTCGCCGTAAAATGGGACATTGAGTTTCTTTGCGAGCTGCTCAAGCTGGTCGTATGCACCAGGCCTGTGGACATCTGCTGCAATAACCCCCACACTGAGGCCTTTCCTGTGGAAAAATCTGGACAGTTTGCCAGCTGACGTGGTTTTCCCCTGGCCATAAAGTCCAACGAGCATTATTGTCTGCTCCTTTAATGTGAGTTTGGAATCCTCACCAAGAATCTTCAGGAGCTCCTCATAAACAATCTTGACAAGATAGTCCTGTGCAGTCATGCCTGCCGGGGGTTTTTCCTCGTTTGCCCTCCTTTCAAGTGCAGAGGAAAGCTCAAGGACAAGCTTCACGTTTACATCGGCCTTGAGGAGTGCCCTTTGCACATCCTTTGCGACTTCCTTTATCGTCTCCCTGTCGATGTAACTTGAGTGGGATATCTTCCGCAGTGTTTCCCTGAGAGATCCGGCAAGACCTTCTAGAACCATTATGACACCAAATCAATCATGTAATTTTAACCTATTGAGGCAGCATAGATTCTGGCAAATTGATTGTCAGTATTCTCTCCATCTGTGCCCGCAGGCTTCGCAAGTGTAGAACTTAGTCTCAGGCTCATCTGCTGAACGCGTTTGCTTGAGGAGATAATAAGCACCCAAGTGTTTGCACTTTGGGCACACAGCATCTGAATCCAGTGGTTCCACTGCCTTTTCTTCCTTGATCATTATTACTTCTTTCTGGGTGCTCTTGCTGACGATCTGGCTTGTTCCACTTTCCGAAGGATTCATTGTAAAATGGCAACTACCGCAAACCAGCTTTCCGCCTGAGGGTGACATCAGAGAACCGCACTTAGGGCAAAACATCATCGCCATGGAAGGTGAGTAATTGTAGAACCTATAAATACATTGACTAAGGGACCTATCAAGCTTAATATGCCAGGTGGAATTTTTGGCTATGGCATCATTTGATGAGGACAAGATCCTGTCCATTCTGAAGGAAAGCAAGACTGTTGCAGTTGTGGGGATTTCCGACAAACCGGAGAGGGACAGCTACAGGGTTGCCAACTATCTCCGGGAGAACGGATATGAAATACTGCCTGTGAACCCTGGCATAGAACAGTGGGAAGGCCTCAAGTCATATAAGGGCTTGATGGACATTCCCGGGGACAAGAAGGTGGATATAGTTGACATTTTCAGGAAATCCGATGCCGTTGTGCCTATTGTGCAGGAAGCGGTCAAAATCCACCCAAAGACAGTATGGATGCAGGAAGGGGTCATAAACGAGGAAGCTGCTTCCCTGGCTAAGAAAAACTCAATTCTTGTAGTCATGGACCGATGTATGATGAAGGAACATGCCAGAATCAGTACATCCTGAAAAGTTTAATGTGTACCATAATAATGCGTCAATGGAGCCGGGGTAGCCTAGCCCGGTATGGCGATAGACTCGAGATCTATTGCTCTTTGTAGCTCGGGAGTTCAAATCTCCCCCCCGGCGTCCTCATGTATACAAGGGCACAGCATTGATTTGGCACAAGACTGATTCTGAAGAGTGTTGCTTCGTGATGCAAATGAGCCCGGATGTTTAAGTAAATATATTTTTAACGGTCATAGCTGATGCTTGAATAACTACAATACACGTCGAAAATCCACTAAAAGAAACATCTCTGTATAGAAATATGCATCAATGGCTGTCTGTGCCACCCGGTTCCGGAATTTTTCAAAACCCTATTTAAGTATTGTTTTCATTTTGCGCCATTTTGTAAACATTGTTTTATATACTCAGAATTTTTTTAACATTAGTGCAAGGAAAATTGGATAGCAAGGATCTTCAAATTTTATCTTACCTGCAGGAAAACGGCAGGGACAAGATATCTGAAATATCCTCCAAGCTCGGGATTCCGAGGGCCACTGTCTTTGAAAGGATGGAGCGCCTCAGGAAGGATGGATACATTCAGAAGTATACAATAGACCTGGACTATGAGAAACTGGGATATTCCATCATGGCCTACATTCTCATTGAATACGATTACAAATCGCTGGTAAGCCAGAGGGAGCTATGCAGGAACCTGTGCAAGATGGACAACATCCTCACTGCGTCTATCATTGCTGGCCAATGGGACCTCATACTCCTAGCAATAGCGAAGGACATGAAGGAACTATCGGATTTGGTTCTCGGGCGGCTGAAGGGTATGGAAGGCATCTCTAAAACTCTGTCAGTGCCTGTATTCGATCATGTAAAATAGCTGGCACCATCAAACTCTTATATAATCCGGATAGATTGAGGTTCAGAGCTGGGATAGCCTAGCCTGGTAGGGCGCAGGTCTGGAAAACCTGTTCTCTTAGTAGATCGGGAGTTCAAATCTCCCTCCCAGCGCTTGTATTTTATTAATTGAGCCAGG
>JAJZKS010000001.1 GCA_021850835.1 Thermoplasmata archaeon | reverse complement strand
GTTTCTGAGAAGTTCCACGGGGTGGAATTCAACAGGATATCCATTGATTGTAACCTTGCCATTTCCCTTTCTGGTAATGGCTCTGGCAATTGCTGTTTTTCTCTTGCCAGATGTTATAATTGTTCCAGTATTCTTCATATTAATACTTGCCTCCGAGGCTCTTTGCTATTTCGTTAAGAGTAAGAAACCGTGCGACTTTTTCATTCTTTGCTTCCTCTACGGTTTCAAGTTTGCTGTCCTTGTATTCAGTCGGAATTCCGCTGTAGACTTTGCATCTCTTCAGCGCATCGCTTCCCTTCGCTTTTTTCTTTGGAAGCATGTCTCCTATCGATCTCCTGAGTATCTGGTTTGAAGTTCTGGGGTAGTAAGGGCCCTTTCTTACGCTTCCAATTTCCCTTCTCTCTTTGAATCTTCCGAGTAGGAATTCTCTTGAGCCTGTAACTGCTACCTTGTCAGCATTTACTATAACAATCTCCTCTCCATTGAGGAGCATCTTAGCGATACGTGTTGATAGTCTTCCATATATCAGGTTGTTTCCGTCTATAACCTTCATTGTCATCACCTGAGGATCTTGATATTTGTACCTTTTGGGTTTTCTTTTGCGAGTTCAACAAGTGTCTTTAGCGTTCCGCCAACTTTTGCAACCTTTTCCTGGGCGCTCTTTGATACCCTTAGGGCTGAGAGTGTTACTTTTTTCTCAAAGTAGCCTGAACCAAGAAGTGCACCAGCGATTACGGCCGTCTCCCCGTCCTTCACGAGCGTGTCGACTTTTCCGACATTCAAGCTGGAATAGCTTTGCCTTGAGGCATTAAGTCTTGTGGCTATGTCTCTCCAGAATATGGAGCCATTTTCTCTTGAAATTTTAGTTAGTTCCTCAATTGTTTCCTTGAGGGCAGGATTTTCTTTGTTAACTGGTTTAAGTGACATTATGTTCGACCGGTAGTACCACCCAATGCTGATTTATTAATAAAAGTTTTCTACGCCTAATTTGGGCTTATCTACTGATTAATCCTGTTGTCTGTTTGCTGGGTCATCCGCATCCTCTTTACTGTTGTCCTGCACCAGGTATTTCATGTATCGTGCCATGCCCATTATCTTATAAAACTCAGATTCGGTGAGGTTAGCCCTCGAGGCAATTTTCTTAATCATTACTTCTGCGTTTGCCCTCTTATAGCCGGGATAATTAATTAGATCAAGGAGTTCAAAAGCATTCTTGATGAGCAGGTTGAAATTCTCCTCGCTTATGGTTTCTGCGATGTTAGGGCTGCTCTCGGGAAGCTGGTTCAGCATTTCGTATAGAATTATGCTTACTGCGTGGGAAAGATTGTACACTGGATATTCCGGGTTCGCAGGTATATACATGAAAGCATTGCATATTTCAATCTCAGCATTTCTGAGCCCATCATCCTCCCTTCCGAAAACAAGTGCTATCTTCTTGCTTCCCGGAAGATTGTTCCTCCAGAACTCCTCAGGAGTTGTGGGGAGCCTCAAAAATTTCCTGTCGCTGTAAGTTGGGGAGCTTGACGTACCCGCGACCACTGAAAAACCTTTGGCAGCATCCTCAAATGAATCATAATGGGAAGCAGCCTTAAGGACTTCCTTGCCATTCATTGCACGGTAAATTGCTTCATTCTCGATCTGCGGGCCGCCAACAATCCTGAGGTCAGAAAGGCCATTATTCTTCATCAGGCGGGCAATTGCTCCAATGTTTCCCTGATACTTAGGATGGACTAAAATAACAGAAATCCTTCCAGAGAGCAGGGAAAGTTGATCAGAAAGGGAGGAAATGTAATCTTTCTTCCTCTCTTTTAATTCAATTTTACTGAGTATTCTCTTGTTCAACTTTTGAGTTCCCCTCTTCTGCCGGCTTTTCTTTCTTCTGCTTCTTTGGTTCAGCGGCTTCTGTTGGGACCTCTTCCTTAGGCTTCTCTTCTTCTCCTTTGTATACCTCTTCAATCTTTACGTCTTTTCCCGGGAGGTATTTCCTGATATCGTTGACAAGCCTGTATTTTGCCTCAATCCACACGGGGTCGAATTTTGCCTCTTCAGGTACAGTGATGGTATAGGCCTTAGCTTTTGATTCAACCTTGAATTTTTCGGAATCCTGGTTATAATTGTAATCGATGAGTGCCTTTACCTTCTCAGCATCAGAGTCCACCTTTGCTATGACATTGTACTTGTAATACACCGGCTTGCTGGCCCACTGGTGGTTGTAATCCACAAGGACCCTGCCTGGGGTGACTGAAATGATCCTCCCTCTCCTATTGCCAAGTGTTATTTCCTGGCCAGGGACAGGATCAATCTCGTGCCTCTGGAATTCCCTTACTGTGTGAACCTTGATGTTCTTGGGATCTCTAAGCCCATATGCGTTTTCAGGGGAAATGTTTACTTCATATTCCTTTCCAACTTCGGCGCTCTTAAAAGACTCGTTAATCTCGTTGAAAAGCCCTTCTGACCCTACTATGAGGACAGTTTCCCTGTAATGGATCTTCTCGTCAAAAATATCGTTATCTTTAGCCAGCTGCTCTTTGTTTGTAGAAACTAGTTTCTTATCGTCTCCAACATACATCTCGAAGTTAATTTTGATAAAATCTCCGTCATTCATTTAGTTATCACCGAAGATGTGCAATGCGACGAAAGCCCGAAAACCTATTTATATATATCGAAGTGCAGCTACAGTGAAAACAGGCACTATATTCTCCAGGATTTTCAAAACCGCAACTTCATTTGGCATCCAACTGTTTTGGTTTAATACATATAATTTTGTCTCGCAATATATTAATACTTGCTTTACCTGTAAATATGTTGGCAAGCAGCGTTTTTTCAAATGAAGCCATATCAGCAGTGAATATTGTAAAGACCTTCAGAAAAAGGAATGCAATAGCTAATCTCAGCATTTCCATCCCTGAGGGCAGAAGGGTCGCACTTCTTGGCCCCAATGGTGCAGGCAAATCTACGGCGCTCAAGATTATCTGCGGTATTCTAAAGCCTGATTACGGGGAGGTGAGGATAAGGGGAATGGAACCAAATTCAGCAGAGGCAAAGAAGGCACTAGGCTTCCTGCCGGAGGATGCAAGCCCATATCCAACTTTGTCTGTCAGGGAGAACCTGGAATATATAGGTGCCATAAGGGGAACTGAAGACCTTGACGGTAGAATCAATGAACTGGCGGATATCCTTAGCATTTCAGAATACATGGAAATGCGGGTTTCCGCCCTTTCAAGGGGAAACAGGCAAAAAGTTTCCGTGGCACTTAGCCTAATTCACAGGCCGGAAATTATGGTCATGGATGAACCCCTGAACTATCTCGATATTCCCACTCAGGAAAACCTTATCACATTGTTCTCTGAAATGAAAGGAACCTTCCTGGTATCCACTCACATAATGTCTATTGCAGAAAAACTGACAGACCATGTGATTATAATTTCCAGGGGACAGGAAATCTGGTCTGGTTCCACAGTTGAGCTTAGAAACATGGGGCATGGCCAGGAAACCATAGAACAGATTGTTTCGAGGTTGATGAAGGGTGTTTCTCCTAGTTCTTAAACTGCTTCTAAGAACAAGGCTCAGCAAAGCTTTCCTGCTTTTCATTGTTCTCCTTGCGTTTG
Source organism: Thermoplasmata archaeon (assembly GCA_021850835.1). The sequence continues at coordinate 30,163 of JAJZKS010000001.1, read as the reverse complement.
TTGACTTCGCGCTCTCTTTTTCTGGGGCATTCGGAGAAGTTCCCGCTCAGTCACTCTTTGGTGCCACTTTTATCATTTTCATTTATATGGTTACTTTTACCGCAGTTACTCTCTTCGGAAATGGGCTGGGTATGACAAAGCCTGACCAGGATTTCCTTCTCCCGTCTTCCATAAAAGGCAGGACCCTGAACTTTGCACTCTTTACAGTGCAACTCATTTCAATTTCCCTCATTTTCATTATCCTTTCATTCGCCTATTCAATAGAGGTTTACCATTTGACTCTCCTGGGTGCACTTTACATAGTGAACTTTTTGATGTTAGGCGTCAGCTTGGCATCCCTTTCTGTCCTGGTATCAGATTATGGCCTCCTTTACAGGGTTCCAATATTTGCTGCAGGCTCTATTTTCTTGTTTTCATTCTTTTTTGGATTCAACTATTCACCATTTGCCATGGCCGTGGGGCACATTTATTCCGCGACCTTGGGGACTGCAGTATTTTTTGCAGCCCTCTTACTTCTAGGGATCCGCTGGTTGAACACCAATGATCTATATGTCAGGCCACCAAGAATACAGATAAGGAAGAAAGAAACCTTCAAGGGTAGGCAATCGTTTGTTGGCCTCAGCCCGGGAAAGGCCATATTCAGACACTTTTTCACACATTTTTACTCAGGAAGGCCAATCGGGATGTCAGGGACAGTTATGGCTGTATCAAACAGGTACAGGCTCAAAGCAACTATCCCGATAATTGTAGTAGCCAGTGCCTTATTAGTTGGGGCAATCCTTTACATTAGGCCTTCCAGCGTGACAGAACTTTATCCAATATTGATTCTCTTCGTAATTTACCTGTCCTTTACCTTGAATATAGGACTCTACAGCAGTACATTTTCCGTAGAGAGGCTATGGCTGTCGGCGATGTCAATGCCATTTCACTTATACGTAAAGCGAATGGTTTTCGCGCAGGTGTTCCAATCCTTGGTTTTGGAGATGCCCATAGGGGTCGCCATGGCAGTATTGGGATTCATTTATGGCCCTTCATTGTTCCCCATTCTCATAGCAGTTCTTGCCATTTCCCCTGAATCCGTTGCAGTTCTGTCTTCATTGAGCATCATTTCAAAACCACCGCAAACCTGGGAGAATGCAATCATGACAAGAAAGGTTGGGCTGAAAAGGGCAATTTATTTGTTCCCGTATGCGGTAATTATGCTATCAGGAATTCTTTTGTCTATCATCTCCCCATTATACGCAGCAGTGGAAGCCGCCTCACTTGCGATTGCCATTTATATCTTCCTCGGAAGGAAAGGTTACTGGGAAAAGATGGTTTCAAAGCTTGCAGAGAATAGCTATATTTGAGTTTCACTGGGTGATGACTCCAGTGGATCCGTCAATATGCAGTATGTCTCCCGGATTGATGTGCCCTGAAAGCCTGGTATTGCTCAATACCGTTACACCCTTTTCACGTATACTCTCTTTCAGTTTCGTCGAAATATTTGGAATGAAAATTACTGCTTTCAACTTCTCCAGCTTAATCCCTGCAGGCATCTCTTGGGTATCAAGCACAAGGATATCGCCCTTGCCCGACTTTTCAGTAAAAGCCTTCCCAGTGAGGCTTTTCCCAGCTGGATATCCTCTTCCCACGAAGTTCCCCACGGTCGCAACCCTGACTTCATTTGTGCCTCCGAAGAGGAAATATGGGGCGCCCGAAGTGATAATGACTCTGTCACCCCTCTTCAGGAATGTCTCTTTCTCAACGTAGGAAAGGGCCTCCACTGGGTCTATGTCCTCATTTCCTCCGTCTATAACCAGCGGTTCCACGCCACGGTAAAGGTTCAATTTCCTTGCAAGCCTTTCAGAAGTTACTGTTGCAATTATCGGTACCCTGGGCCTGACTGCAGCAAGCATCTTTGCAGTGTTTCCTGTCTTGGTGAATGCAAGTATGGCATCTGCATTGATCTCCATCGAAATCATCTTGGCAGCGCGTGCTATGGAATATGCAACCTGGTTTCCAAGAAACTCCTCGGGCTCGACCAGATGAACGTTCTTGGACTCCACATATTCTGCGATGTCCTTGAGGTATTTCACTGCAAGGTCCGGATATTCCCCGATTGAGCTTTCTTCTGACAGCATCAGAGCATCTGTATTGTCCATAATTGCGTTGGTTACGTCTGATACCTCTGCCCTGGTTGGGCTGCTAGACTTCACCATGGATTCCAGCATCTGAGTCGCAACAATAGTTGGGACTCCCTGCATGTGGGATTCCTCTATGATTTTCTTTTGGGCAATGGCCACTTCCTTGAGTGGGAGTTCCACTCCGAGATCGCCTCTAGCCACCATTATGAAATCGGATACTTTGGCTATGTCACGGATATTCTGGAAACCATTCTTTGTTTCGATCTTGGAAACAATGAACTGGTCTCCTCCCTCTTTCATTATAATTTCCTGCAGTTCCTCTACATCCTCCTTTCTCTGAACAAAGGAGAGCGCAAACATGTCCACCTTAGCTTGAATGCCTTCCTTAAGATAGGATATGTCACGATCTGTAAGGTTTCCAAGTGGCAGAAATCTTCCTGGTACATTCACTCTGCTCCTGTCCCTAAGGGAGCCATCATCCATGCTTTCAAGAACAAGGCCATCTTCGCTCTTGCTGACAACACGCATCCTTACCTTGCCATCGCTAAGCAGGATCAGGTCTTTCTGGGTTAGAATGTCATAAATTTCAGGATGTGAAAATGTGATCGTACCATCATTGTTTATGCCGACCTTGAACTGTTGGCCTGTTACCACATTCAATTGCCCTCCGGGGAACTGGCCTGTTCTGAGCTCCGGGCCCTTCAGGTCCACCATTATGCCCACATGCTTCCCTGTTTCTGAGTTTAGCTGGCTCACCAGGCCAGCTACCTTCCCGATATATCCGGGAGTAATGTGGGCAGTGTTTATCCTTACAGTTGACAGCCCGTTTCCGTACATTGAAATAAGGGCCCCTCTCTGGAAGCTAGAGGGGCCGATTGTTGCCACAATCTTCGTGCTTGCCACGGTACAATATATTGTGTATATATTTAATTTTGAGAGAGGAGATTGACATTTTCTGGCATCACTAATGGCATGGGCCATTATTTTACTGCATCATGTGAAATTCTCCATTAAGGATCGATGTTCCAATCAGGAGCCCCAAGTACTGGGATATGTCATGATTTAATAGGTAATCACTGTCAATCCCGCTTTCTAACACGATTTCGGCCCTCAGTCCTTTTAACTGCCTCAAAACATCCTCTTCCTGAGGTTCCATTTTCAATGTCCTGAGATTCCGCCGGTTGTATCCGTAAATGACGCCCTTCTGAGGGATGAGGTGCTTTATCAGAGAAAGATCATGGAATTCTACAAGCGACTCCATGCCCAGTGACAGTGCATAGGCGCTCAGTTCCTGCACGTTTTCGGGCCCAAGAAAATCAAGTATGAAGAGGATTGCATCCGCTCCAGCGTTGTATGCGTTTTCAACCATCATGCTGCTTGAAGCAAAATCCTTGTCAAGAATCGGCAGATTTAGTTCCTGTACGGAAGCGATGTCATCATAGTTCCCAAGGAAGTGGTCCGGTTCTGTGAGAATGCTTATCCCTGCCACATTTTCAAGATTGCAGTTCCTGAAATACGCGAGCGGGTCCACGGATTTTCCAAGGTGGAATCCAGAAGGGGACTTTCTCTTGAATTCTGATATTATGCCGGTTTTACCCTCAGATTTGCACTTCATGAGGCTTCTGTATAGGCTTACGGGGCCCCTCGTTCTCATGTACGGGACCTTCTCTCTCAGGTGGTTCCTTGCATATATCTGGTTAACTGTGTCCACTGACCACACCTATGAAATTTTTCATTATTTCTTTCCCATATTGTGAATAATAACTCTCAGGGTGGAACTGGAGGCCGTAATAACGTTCATCGGCAGAATGGAATGCCATCACAGTGCCGTCAGTGGTTGAAACAGCATCCACTATGACCTTTCTGTTTGGCCTTATGGCTAGGGAATGGTACCTTACCGCTTTGAATTTTTCCGGAATACCAGTTAGTATTCCGGTGCCCTCACTCTTCATAGTGTCTATTTCACCGTGCATCAGGTTTTCCGTCCTGTAAATATCACAACCAAGTTGGTATCCAAGCAACTGGTTCCCAAAGCATATGCCCAGGACAAAGGGGAAGCCTCTTCCAAGAAGCTCCATTCCAACTCCTCTGTCCCTTTTGTTTAGCGGATTTCCCGGTCCTGGCGAAATTATAAGCGCATCATAGTTTCCCGCATCAAAGGAATTCTGGTTTATCTCGTTGTCAAATACGTCAACATCGAGGCCTTCTTTCTGAAGGAGGTGCACAATATTGTAGGTAAAGGAATCCTTATTGTCCAGCAGCATCACGCGCATGTGAGCCCGCCCGCCATAATGGTCTCTGCCTTGGCAATGATTTCCTCAATTTCATTCCTGGGGACAGAATCCTTCACTATTCCTGCCCCGGCCTGAGTGTAGGCCCTTCCGCGATTCATAAATGCTGATCTTATTGCAAGAGCCATGTCCATGTCTCCTTCCCCAAGTATCCCTACTGCCCCTCCATATGGCCCCCTTTCCTGGGATTCGTACTGATCAATGATTTCAATCGCACGGGCCTTTGGGGCTCCACTTACAGTACCGGCAGGAAAAAGTGAAGAAAATATCTGGAAATTGCTATTCCCTGGTGAAATCCTCGCATCGACCCTGCTTGTGAGGTGGACGACAGAATAGAATTTCTCTGGCATCATGTTGCTGGTGACAGCTACGCTTCCAGCAATCCCGATTCTCGAGAGGTCGTTTCTGGCAAGGTCTACAAGCATTCTGTGCTCACACAGTTCCTTGTTGTCAGAAAGGAGTGACCTGACCAGATTTTCGTCTGTGTCAGTCTGCCTTTTCCGAGTTCCGGCAATCGGGCTTACAGATAACATTTCACCATGCTTCTGGAAGACATTCTCGGGGGAACTTCCGATTATTTCCAGGTTCCCGAATTTGTAGTAATAAACATACCTTGACCTGTCATTGCGCAAAAGGTGCACAAGGACATCTGATCCATTGAACTCCTCAAGCTCAAAGTGGTGGGACAAAACGATCTGCAGCGCCTCTCCTTCCCTTATTCTTTCAACTATTTCCGATATGCTGTCTTCCAACTTGCCTCTTTCTTCGTCGTGTAGCTCAATTTGCCCCAGATTCCTGTTGATGTATGGTTCCCCTTTCCTTGTGAAAGTGCCAGTTTCAGTTTCTGAAGGTAGAATTGTGCCTATCAGGGGCCAGTATCTTTCATGCCGGCTTCTGATGCCAAGAGTTTCCTGAACCAGGCTGAACGAGGTGAACAGGGGAATTTGGGAACCATGGTTACCAGACTCCCTGATAAGTTGCGGGACAGCATCATCGAGCGCTGAACGTGCCCCGTCATAGAAAAGGAAAGGTCTTTCTTCAGTCCTGAAGAGGAATTCCTCCCCTTGGGACCTATCCAGGCTGCTGAATCTGCAAAAATATGCAAAATCTTCCCCATTCTCCTTGAGTTCCCGTATTTTGCTAAACAGCGGCTGCTTCATTTTTAAGCACCTCCATGAACTGGCTTATTTTTGAATGGTCCTTTTTACCCGGTGAAACTTCTAGGCTGCTGCTTACGTCAATGAAGTAAGGGTGGGCCCTGAGCAGGTCCCCTATATTTCCGATTGAAACCCTTCCTGCAATTCCAACAGGATGTCTCTTTATTTCAGGGATCTTACGGTCACCGGAATTCCAGCCTTTGCTACCATATTCCAGCAGGGCTAGGTCAGCCCCCTGGCTTAATTTCTCAAGTGCTTTTTCAAATGGTGAATTCTCTTTATAGGCAAAAACTACTGAAATCACTTTCCTGCCGAGTTCTTTCTTCACATGTGTTATCTCCTGCGGCCCATGCTGGAAATGCAGCTGTACATAGTTTTCATCGCTTGTGATTTCCTCGACTGTTCCAATTTCAGTGTAAACGCCAGCAACAGGGATACCAATGCCAGTGAGCTCATTAATCAGTTCAGCAGTTCCAGCCCTCGGGGATTTTGAGGACCTCACCACACCGATAATATCTGCCCCGTGCTCATTTGAAAATATTCCGTCTTCAACATTGGTGATACCGCAGATCTTCACCCTTGGTTCATGCAAATGATGCCACCTCCAGGACTTTCTGGAGGTGTTCCTGCACCACTCCTGAATCAATGCACTCCAAGGCATTCCTGAAACCCTCTCTTAAATCTCCCGTTTTGTGGTTAATATAGAGGGAGAGTCCGGCATTCAGGGCAATAAATTTTGCAGCACTCCTGTCAGACCCTGCAATCCCCTTTCTGGTAAGTTCAAAAGATTTTTCCGGATCGGTTCTCGAAATATCTCCGATTGCAATTTTCTCGCCAAGAATCTGTTCAGGGCGGATTGCCATTCTGCTTATTTCTCCATCCACAACAAATGTAACATTGGTGGTTGAATACGGGGAAACTTCGTCCATCCCATCCTCAGAGTATAGGACACATCCACTTTTGCCATTAAGTAGCATGTAAGTAGAATAAAGATTTGAAATTTCTTCATTTGTGACTCCAAGCATCAGGACATCAGGATCAGCTGGGTTTGTCAACGGTCCAAGATAATTAAAGGCAGTCTTGTATGGTATCATCTTTCTTGCAGCCGCAAACTTGGCGAAACTGTCATTATACCTTGGGGCAAGGATGAAGGTAAAGGAACTCTCCCTCACTCTTTTCATCATAGACTGCTGGTCCATTTCAAATTTATAGCCTAAGGATTTCAGGAAATCAGCACTGCCTTTGTTGCTGGTGGCGCCAAAATTCCCATGCTTTGCAATTTTCACACCCATGGAACTTACAACAAGGGCTGCGGCAGTACTGACATTTATGGTATTTTTGCTGTCCCCGCCAGTGCCTACAATATCTGACACTTCACTTATCCGGGAAAGGGTCGCCCTGCCTTTTATGATTCTAGCAAGTTCTGTTACTATTTCAGAAGGATTCCGGCTTTCATTGATCTGCCTCAGGAAATCTGCTTTCTGTTCGTCTGTGGAATTTTCAAGGATTGAGGTTATTGCACTCCTGAGATCGGCGGCATTGATGGGTGTCTCACTCTGCATTGAGATAAACCTCCTTAACAGATCCCTGGAACTTTCTGAAACTGTTCAGGTCGCCATTCTTAAGGTATTGGACCAGAAGGCTGCCAATAGCGACGCCGCTGCTTCCAAGCCCTAATATTTCCTTAACCTGCTCGATCGTCCTAATGCCGAAACCAAAATTGACTTCTCTACCATGTACAAGGCCAAGGATTCTCGAGGACACTTCTTCAAGGTCATAAGGCATGTCTATGCCAGTTGAAGGCTGCAAACCGTAGTATATCCATGAAGAGGTCATCGATGACACTGAATGTATTACGCCGTCCGGAGTGGCAGGGTTGAAGAATGGAATAAATCTGAAGATTTTCTCTATCTCTGGAATTAACCGGTCACTCTTTTCTGGATTATCTGTAAGAAGATCTGGCACAATGATTCCACTGAAGCCGTCCTCCCGAAGCGATTTTACAAAATCTAATCCTTCTGAACCGATCCGGCTGTAGTAGCTTAGGGCGTATGTACTGATTCCCTTGCTCTCAAGGATATCTGCAAATTCCCCAAGATGATCAGGCTTGAAGTTCTTCAACGCCATAGTGTGAGTGGACTTTATTGTTGGCCCATCGTACAGGGGATTGCTTTCAGGAATACCTATTTCAACATATTTAACAACCTCAGGATCGACTTCACAAAGGAATGACCTGAGAACTTCTTTGGAGGGAAAATCAGCCGTAAAATAAAGTATCAGGGGCTTCAGTCAGTTCACCTCTGGAATATTGACATGTCAAGGAGCCCATGTCCGCTCACGTTCACCAGAATGGTCTCCTTCTGTTCCCGGTTCTCCCTTGCATATTCAATCGCTGTTGCTATGGCATGGCCGGATTCAGGCGCAGCTACAATCCCCTGGCTTCTTGCAAAAACTTTGAGGGCATCTATAACCTTGTCCTCAGGCATGTCGCTCGAATTAATCCTGCCGGAATTCACAAGCATAGAAATTGAAGGGGCTGCCCCATGGTATCTCAGTCCGCCTGCGTATATCTTTTCCGGAACATAATCTGACCCAAGGGTGTACATCTTGATCGAGGGCAGGATTTTGGCAGTATCCACATAGTCATACTTGTATTCCCCTTTGCTGAATTTTGGCACTTCAGAGGCGGTTGACGCGTAGATCCTTGCATCCTTGAACTTCTTCATCAGAGGAAACACAAAGCCGCCGAAATTACTGCCTCCGCCAACACAGCCAATGAGCACATCTGGCGTTTCCCCAAGTATTTCAAGCTGTTTCTCGGATTCCAGCCCTATGACGCTCTGATGTGTGAGGACCGAATTGAATACGCTGCCCAGCATGTATTTCAGGCCATGTTCCAGTGCATACTCGACAGCTTCACTTATTGCAATTCCTAATGTTCCGGGATGGTCGGGATTCTGTGAAAGTACCCGCCTGCCGAACTCAGTCTCAGGAGAAGGGCTGGGGACAATCTCTCCGCCATAGAGTTCCATTATCTGTTTCCGCAGCGGCTTCTGGTTAAAACTGACCCTCACCATAAAGACCTTGGACGTAATTCCTGCAAGAGAGGCTGCAACCGTTGTGGCAGTCCCCCACTGTCCCGCCCCTGTCTCAGTGACCACACCACTTGAACCCTCATCCCTTGCATAGAAGGCCTGTGGAATTGCGGTGTTTATTTTATGGGAACCTGTGATAGTTGCCCCTTCGTACTTGACCAGAATTTTTCCATGGTAATCAAGGGCTTTTTCGAGGCCATGGGCCCTGAATAAGGGCGTGGGCCTCCCTATCTGCGCATAAATTTCCTGAACTTCTTCCGGTATCCTTGTGTATTTCTGGAAGGTGAACTCCTGCTTCAGGATGGCTTTGGGGAGTATCTGGTTCAGCAGCTGGATTGAAGACTTGTTTTCATCGCGATCCACTGGGGGAGGTAATTGCCTTGGAAGATCGGGCACGACATTGTACCATTCATTTGGAATAATTGCTGTATCTTGGCTTGAAAGCATTATTTTTCTCATTGATGGCATTTATTTAAACATTAGTGTTTATTTTCATACATCAAATATATGCAACATCGGTAAGGTTCATTATCACCATATCAAATACAATCGCATGAGCGATGTTATCATTGTATCTACAAACTATGTGCCGGGGCACCGTGTTACCGAGGTAAAGGGGGCAATTTGGGGGATAACGGTTAGAAGCCGGGGGCTTGGCGGAAACCTGATGGCAGGCCTGAGAAGTATTGCAGGCGGAGAAATCAAGGAGTATGTAGTCATGCTTAATGATGCAAGGAACCTGGCATTGCAGAGACTTAAGGAAGAAGCACAAAAGGCAGGGGCAAATGCAGTTCTCGACATGAAATTCGATACTTCTGACATAGCCCAGACCATGACCGAAATAGTTGCCTATGGCACTGCAGCGGTGGTCGAGCCCATTTCTGAGAAGGGCCAGGCAGTAAGCCTTTCTTAATATCTTATGGCTTTGTGCCCCAGTGGATCCCAATGGATCCACCCATCATTTTCTTAAAGCCGGTGTTGTCAAAGCCCGCTGCCCGAATTTTTTCCATGATGGTGCTATGCGAATGGAAATTCCTGACAGAGTTAGCAAGATAGGTATATGATTTTGATTTGGTGGCGATATTTCCGATAATGGGGACAAGATGATAGAAATATATCCGAAAGAGCAGTGAAAAACCTGGTAAAGTAGGGTTGTATATGTCCAGGTTCACAAACCTGCCTCCGCTCTTAAGGACACGGAATGCTTCAGTGAAATAGCTGTCAACGCTGGACAAATTCCTCGTCAGATATGCAGATGCAACTGCATCGAATGATGAATCTGCCAATGGTATATTCTCTGCGCTGGCGACTATGAATTTTGTTTCAGGCAGAATTGATGGGCGGAACATGCTCTGTGTTATGTCAAGTGAAGTGACCTTGCAGCCCGGATAGCTATCAAGTACCATCCTTGTAAGCTTCCCCGTGCCAGCGCCACAGTCCAGCACTTCACTGGTGTTCGTGAGCTGCAGCTTCTGGAGTGCATATCTTCTCCATCTCTGGTCCATTCCCGCTGAAATGAGGCTGTCCAGAAGATCGTACCTGTCCTGGATGCTTTCGAAAACCTGCCTTACAAGTTCCTCTTTCCCCGGAGGAGAATCTGTCATGAAATCACTCTAAAAGTTTGGCAAACTGTGCGTGCGGGACCCGGTCAATATAAATAATATTCTCACGGTCAACAAAGTCATTCCTGATAGCAAGGTCGACAACATGCTTTCCAACAAGGTTGGCGATTGTGCACAACCCCATCGATGAAAGGAAGGTCTCATCGGAAACATTTGTTTCTCCATAAAACTCAGGAACTATTTTGAGGTGTAGCTTTCCTTCCCTAAGGTCCCTGTTCACAAGGTCTGAATCAGCAGCAGCAAGGAGAATTTCTCCCTGTATATGCTGGATTTTCATGGTTATGCTTGGACTCATTTGATCACATCGAGTTTTCTGTAGAATGGTTCATAGACCTGACCGGCTGCCTTCAGCTTTGTAATTGCCTCCAGGGCCCTTTCCTGGGTGAGCCCCTTTGAAATGGACAGGGCAATTACATCATCAATTTCTGCTTGATGCCTTTCCTTCTTAATCTCCTTTATAATGTCAAAGACGAGTTCCAGATCCCCCCTTTGCTTTGAACTGGTGCCTGAATAAAGTATGTCAATGTCCACTTCCCCGTTGGTCATGGATACATCCTTAAGATAGTAGTCAACCACTTTCTTAGCAAGTAACGCATCCTCAGAGGTCACTATTGGGGAAAGCCTTGCCCTAGCAGCCGCTTCTGCGAGCCTTATTGTAGATTCTAGCTGCCTTGCAGTAATGGGTATTGAGTCTGCACTGCTGTTCCTTGTCTTGACATATTCGTCCTTTAGCAGCCCTATGGCATCGTCTGAAAGCCTCGGAAAGATTCTTGTCCTCGCGTATGAAACATACTTCCTGATGGTTTCCTTGTCTATAGGTGGTGAAAAATCCTCTTCCTCAGGGACTTCAAACTCAAGAATTTCATTTAATTCAAGGCTCCTGTAGATTTCTCCAACCCTGTGCGCTTTCAGTACATGTTCAGCCAGCCTTTCATCGTTGCTCCTTTCGGGTTTGTCGATAATCTTGAATATGACATCGAATCTTGAAAGCAGTGGCGGGGGAAAATCAATCTGGTCAACAATGCTCCTGTTCTGGTCATATCTGCCAAACTTAGGATTGGCTGCCCCAAGGATCGAGCATCGGGATTTCAACGTGGCCATGATCCCTGCTTTTGAAACAGTTATGGTCTGTTGTTCCATTGCTTCATGCATCGCGGCTGTGTCTTTCTCGTCCATCTTGTCAAGTTCATCAATGGCGGCAAAGCCATTATCTGCGAGCACAAGGGCACCCGCTTCTAGGGTCCATCTCCCCTCTCCAAAATCATCCCTCACGGCAGCAGCGGTGAGGCCAGCAGCGCTGGAGCCACGTCCAAATGCAAAAACACCACGTGGGGAAATCTCGGTCATGTACTTTAGCAACTGAGATTTCGCTGTACCGGGGTCTCCCACCATAAGAATGTGGATGTCACCCCTCATTGAGGTCCCATCCTTCATGAATTTCCTTACTCCGCCAAACATCTGGAGCACGAGTGCAGTTTTCACCATTTCCATTCCATAGATAGTTGGGGCTATGGATGAGGACAGGCGGTCAATTATCCTTGGCTCCTTCGACAACCTGAAGATTTCCTGCTCATCTTCAGTAGAGATGTTTACTTCTTCCAGTTCCTTTGCCTTCTTGTAGTTTAACGCATAGAAGTAAATGTCGTATTCAGTAAGCATGACGTTTCCCGAACGCTTCTGTTCAGCCCTAAGCACTCCGTCAACTGTTACCCTGTCTCCAGGGAACAGTTTACCCGTGACATCATCCTCCATAATAACGCTGATTCTTTGTGGCTGGGAACCTCCCTGCAAAGTTTCGGGGTTTTCCTGGAGTTCCACTTTCTGAATATCCACAAATTCGGATAGATCTGGGTTTAGCTTGAATTTAGCCTTTTGGTGGTCGATCCCGCTCTCAAGATCATTGCTGCACTTCTGGGGTTCATCCAGTTTCCCCCTTTCCTGGTTTACATAAGTGACTTCACCGCAGATGGTGCATACGAAGGCTGCCTTCTGCAGGCGTGGAAGCACTTCAGTGTTTTTCCTGATAATACCGGTTATACTGAGGAGCTTTCCTATATCTGGGCTCCTTAGCTGCCTGATTTCCTTCCTGAAGTTCGGGTCATCGCTGACATCGTAAAGCCTTATGTTTATTCGTGAAACCTGGATCCTTTCCGGCCTCACAAGTTCCCTGAGAACTTCCTCTCCAAGGGTAAAATACAATTCGGGCTTTTCAGCCAGTCCCTGGTCGAATCCGGTTATTCTTCCAAACTCTGAAATGTCCTTGAAATTAATGTAGATTGATTTCTCTTCGGGATATATAGTGCTTAGCCGGTTTATCTTGTCCATATAACCATATTCGGAGAAAATCCTCAGCCAGCCTTCCCTGATTTTCTGGGGATCTTCAAGAAGGGAACCAATCATTGCCATAACCCATGCTCACGGCATTAAAAGAAATTTGTCATTACTTGTCGCTACTGTAAACAGAAAATAGTTTTTTCAACAATTGAGTAGCTTTACTCTCGCCCATTGGCCTAATCTGAATCGTCTGAATAAGGCAATTCGCGGGAACTCTAAAAAAATTATATAGCCCTAGAAACATCTCGTAGGGCTGCCGTCGTAGCTCAGCCTGGTAGAGCGCGTGCTTGGTAAGCACGAGGTCGCGGGATCGAATCCCGTCGGCGGCTTCCTATTAACCCTATAACAATACCGACAACATTTTGAAACCGTCCATTTCATTTTCACGGGCTGGGTTTTAAACTGCATTCTTATAGAAGCATAGCAGACTTCAGTGATTTAAATAAATTCGGGAAAAACTTATATTCAAAGATGTTTTATAATAATGTTTGAGAGTTTTAATATGCCTACAACACACTTGACATGCCATCAATGCAAAGGTGAATTTGACTATGTATTGAGTGCAACATCATACCTGGTCCATGCACCTGGAAATACAGAAGTAATTACATCCGATGGTCAGCGCTTGGAGACGACAAGCATCAAGCTATTCACTAAACACAAAATTCCATGCCCCTATTGTGGGGAGACGGAGTGGTATAAAGTCAATATTTGAGACTCTTTCCAGACGATTCTTTCTAATCAATTCTTAAATCCCTTACTTTTGGAACAACCATGAACAGCACCATCGCCATTAAAGAAATCAAGACACCAAAAGACAGGTATGAAGGATAAAGGCCGTATTTAGAAACCAAAACTGGTATGAGGATGGTACCAGCCGTGGAAGTGATCCCTCTGAAAGTGTAAAGATTGGATGCAGCCCTGCCAAGCATATTTTTGCTGGTTATGGTCTGCAGAAAAGTTGAAAACAACGGCGTATGTATCGAATAAGAAAATCCGAGGGCTGCCCATATCAGTATAAGAATCTCGATTGGCTCGGTTCTATATACAGACAGGAACAAAAGGGCCCCTGAAAGCAAATATGTCAAAAGCAGTGTTTTTCCAATGCTTCTTTTCGGGAACATTCTCGTTAGAATCAATCCGGAAATCATAGAACCCACGTAAAAAACTGAAAACAATATGGAATAAGTAAAAGGTGAACTCGCCCCGTACAGGTATGCAACTGCAAGTACAGGCGCATTGGAAAAAATGGAGAAAACTCCAATTACCAGTGCAAATATTATCATGGTTTTCTGCTCTTCAATGAGGTATTTCCATCCCATTCGAAAACCGGGATCTGAGGCTCTATGTGCCTCTTCAACCCTCAAAGGGATGAAGAGCATTATCATCCCGGAAAATAGCAGACAGCCCGAATAGAGAAGAATTGAATTAAAAGGTTCAAGTATGGCAAATAGAAAACCTCCAATAGCAAGCCCGGCTGCTACATGCCCATTTCCAAGAGCACTCAGTATTCCATTTCCTTTCCCAATATCATTTCCATCAACAATCAGGGGCAGGACTACATGATCTGCTGTCCAGGCAATATCCCAGAAAACTGCAATTATGCCAATGAGAATAAGCAGCAAATACTGATTCCCCGGCTCATACAACATTGATATGCCAAGCAATAGGGCGGAAACCCCGATTCCAATTTCAGATCCGGATATTACATATCTCTTATCCTTTGCCCTATCTACCAAAGGGCCTGCCAGAAAGGTCATGGAATATATTCCATACTCAATGAAAAGCACGAGTCCAGTGAAAAATATGCTTCTGCTTATGATGTACGCGTATGCCGGAATTGTGATCATATAAAGCGTATATCCAAGGTTTGAGGCAGAGACCTTCATGCAATAGGCAACAAAGTACCTGTTACTTCCCAGACCCATGGTGAAACCTAATCAGTTTCTACAAATCCGCATATTAAGGTTGGGATTTACAATGTGTATAAAATTAGTTTAACGCGGCTTTGAGTTCATGAGATTCGCGGTAAATTGGCAGCGCTATGGTACTTAGATCATGCCCATTCTTTATGCCCTTGAGTATCTTAACAGGCCTCTGCATGGACTTGAACTCTTCCTGCACTGCGACTCTCAAAGGCTTGAACAGGTCGTCACCTGCGCTGGCAATTCCGCCTCCAATGATCACGGCTTCCGGGTCGAATATGTCTATGATGTTGACAATTCCTACTGCAAGATAGTAGATAGTCTCTTCAATGATAAGTTGGGAGAACATGTCGCCTTTCTTCTTGAATTCAAAGACTTTCTTTGCGTCTATGTCAGAAGGCCTGATCTTTGAGTAGAGCTCAGATTCCTTTACTGCTGTAACATTCTCCGCAACTCTTCTCGCTATACCCCTGCCGCTGGCAACAGCTTCCAGACAGCCTCTCCTACCGCATCCGCAAACCGGGCCGTTGGACATTACAACCATGTGTCCCATCTCGCCCGCCATTCCATGCGCACCGCGGTAAAGCTTTCCATCAATGAAGGCGCCGCCACCAATGCCTGTACTGAGGGTGAGATAAACAAAATTGTCCATGTTCTTCCCGCTGCCGAAAATTCTCTCAGCTATGGTTGCAGCTGTTGCATCGTTCTCAAGATACACTTTGGCGCCAAATTCATCCTCTAAGACCTTGCTAATGGGGAAATTCTTCAAGCCCAGGATATTTGGCGATGTAAGGACCATCCCCCTATCAGAATCCACAAGGCCGGCGAAAATCACTCCGATTGCGTCCGGCTTCTTCAGCCCGAATTTGTCAAGCATAGAATGACCCATGCTCAGGAGGTCCTCGGCCAGTCTCTTCCTGCCAAGATGCCGAACTGTTGGTTTCCTTTGGGAACCCAGTATTTTACCTGTTTCATCACCAAGAACCACAGAAATTTTCGTTCCCCCAACATCAAAACCGAGGATATATTTGGGCATGCTCTACTTGATTTTGAGAATACATATAAAACGTGCACATGTGGGAAGTTTTTCTATAACAGCTCAGGGAACCAATCTATGAGATATGGGCTGTTCACTGTTTCTTCACAACCAGGATTAAATCTTCCCTCCCAACCACTGTAACCTTCTGATCGGCTTCAATTATGCTTCCGTCTTCACTTCTGGCACGCCACTGTATCCCTTCCACTGAAATGGTTCCAATTGGATTTATGTCTTTTTTGACGATGGCGGTTTTTCCAATGAGCGACTCTGAACCCGTGTATCTCTTTGCCTTAAGGGAAATGGCTATCCTCCTTACAAAGAGGCCGACAACTATGGCGATTATGGCAATCAAAATGGCTGCTACAAAGTCCGAGGCGCCAAATGGGGAAGGTGAATATCCCGGGTTGCTTGAAAGGTAAGGAGACGCTAACATGAATGTCCCAAAGATGGTGACGATAACTCCGCTAATTAAAGCTACCCCATGGCCCGTCTTTGCTTCGAGAAAAATGAACAGCGCCCCAACTATAACAAGGATTATGCCAACCAGGGATGCACTCACAATTTCTGCACCGAGAAGGCCGAGTGCGATAAAGGCAATGCCTACAATGGTGAGTACGGCAGTTCCGTGATATATATCCGCAAGAATGGCGATTGAGCCAATGAGTATGAATAGGCCGTCCACAGTGGTATTGCTCAGGAAACTGAGGAAATTGTCATAATAATTTGGATTTTGCGTTACTACGCCGTACCCGCTCAAGTTCATCTTGGCAAGGAAATCAGTGAGATTTGACGCGTAGCCATTTACCAGGCCGTTAGATATGGCCTGCTGCCCCGTGTACGCCACGTCCTGGGAAACCATGATTTGCGCGGCAGTCACATTATGGTGGTTTTCCTGGGCTAGTGCGCCCATGTACGCGATAAAGTAATTTTCTGTGTGGTTCTGTTCCAGAGAGGTTCCTCCAACCACAATGGGTGTCGAAGGGCCTATGGCGGTGGCATTACCCATATATACAGCCGTGGAAGCGAGGGCAATGTATGAGCCAGCGGAAGCTGCCCCCCCAAAAGATGGGACGTATGTGTATACTGGTATGCCATGCCCCTGAGTTGCATTAATTGCATTAATGATCTCAAGCATGTTCTGGAGGATGCCGCCGGGAGTATTCATGTCGATGACAACGGCAACTGTATTGTTCTTTGTCACGCCCGCCAGGGCACTTGAAATGAAATGTGAAGATCCGGGGTCAATTTCCTCATGAAGGTTCAGGACCAGCACGCTTTGTGTCTGGGTCACAGCGCTGCTATGCCCTGCGAAAGAGACTGCAATAAAAGAAAGGATGAAAAGCAAAACCAGTGGTGAAACTTTCACTGCTCAATATATTCAGGCGATTATAAAGATTTTATCTGCAAAGAAAAAGTCATTTATCAGAGAATGCAATGGTGGCAGAGATGAATAGGACTTCTATTAGGAACCTGGATGCCGTCGGGCAGGGAGAAAAGGTCAGATTAAATGGTTGGATCCAGGATTTAAGGAAGCTTAAGAGTATATCTTTCGTTGTTCTGAGGGACCACACAGGCACAGTCCAGGTTACCCTTAAGCCAGATGCGGTTTCTAATTACAATGAAGTTTCAGAACTAAGCAGGGAGTCTGTTCTCGAGATAGAAGGCAAGGTGGACAGGAAATCCGGCGCCAAGAGCGGCCTGGAGATCCAGGCACTTAATGTAAACATACTCAATATTGCAAGATCTCCGCTGCCGCTGGGTATTGATGACCCGGTTGAAGCAGATTTCGACACCAGGCTCAACAACAGGTTCCTGGACCTTAGAAAGCCTGAAAACAACATAATATTCAGGGTGGAGAGCTCTCTCCTATGGGGAATGAGGAAATACCTGATGTCCCAGAATTTTGTGGAAGTCCACACACCTAAGGTTGTAGCTGCTGCCACAGAGGGAGGCGCAGACCTGTTCAGGGTAAAGTACTTCGAGAAGGATACCTATCTGAACCAGAGCCCCCAGCTTTACAAAGAAATCCTCATGTCTTCAGGAATGGACAGGGTATTTGAGGTAGGGCCTGCATTCAGGGCTGAGGAACACAACACGCCGCGGCACCTCAATGAGTTCACATCTGTGGATATTGAAATGAGCTTTGCGGATCACAACGATGCAATGTCTATGCTTGAGAATGCAGTAAAGTCTGGCATTGAGGAAGTCCTGAAGAACAATGCAGATGCCCTGAAATTTCTGGGCAAGGAACTTAAGGTACCTGAAGTACCCTTTCCAAGAATAACATACTCAGACTGCGTTGGGATAGTCGAGAAGAAAGGGTTCAAATTCAATTTCGGCGAGGATTTCAACACTGAACACTTAAGGGAAATAGGGAAGGAATTTCCAGGTTTTTACTTTATAACTGAATGGCCTGCAACTGTGCGGCCTTTCTACACAATGCCAAATCCGAATGACCCGAAACTGACAAATTCATATGATCTTCAGTTTGGCGAAAAGGAAATAACTTCGGGCGCACAGAGGGTCCATGATCCAGATATGCTTGAAAAAAGATTTATGGAGAAGGGGTTGAACCCTTCCGATTTCGAGTTTTACATCAAAGCCTTCAGGTACGGAATGCCACCACATGCTGGTTGGGGGCTTGGCCTGGAAAGGCTTACAATGATTATTTTGGATATACCGAACATACGATCGGTCACTCTATTTCCTAGAGACAGAACGAGAGTTGTTCCCTGAAAATTTCTTCCCCCTTTCATTTTCCCCAAATGCAATTTCGTCAAACTCTTCAGAGCTGGCAATTTCTAGGTCATCTCTTGAAAATTTTTTTCCTGACATCAATGACCGAAAAATATAGTGAATTCAAGCTATATAAACTTTTATAATTGAGAATATCTCCTTTCGCGAATAGCTGAAAATAAAATATGCATATGTGCCTATTCCTTGGCATGGGCGATAAAACCGACATCAGGAAGATCACGGTCATCGGTGCAGGAAACATGGGAGCCGCTATCGCGGAAGTAATGGCCTTCAATGGTTTCTATGTTAATCTCAAGGACCAAACTGAGGCGTTGATTTCTGCAGGCATGAAAAGGATTGAATGGTTCGCAGCTGGATTTGCAAAATTTGAAGAAACAAAAGCCTCCAAGGAAATTCAGAGAATTGAGAAAACCGGAATCAGGCTTACAGAGGATCAAAAGGAGATATTGCTTAAAAGCAATGCCCCAATTTTCACGAGCAAGGACATTCAGGAATTGATGAAGAGGGTGAAACCTGTTCTTAATTACTCAGAAATAAACGATTCAGATATGGTTATCGAGGCTGTATTTGAAAACCTGAAGGTCAAGCGGGAAGTATTTTCAGAGATTTCCAAAGTAGTCTCAAGCGAATCCATAATTGCCTCCAACACCTCATCCATAAGCATCACCTCCATCACTTCTGGGATGGAACATCCTGAAAGAATGCTTATCACACACTTTTTCAACCCGCCATACACACTTCCACTGGTTGAAATAGTGCCGTCCTTACACACCGACAGCGGAGTGGCGGAAAGGACGAGGGAATTTATGGCAGGGCTCAAGAATCACAGGGGGCCAATGGTTCCAATATTGGTAAAGGAAATCCCGGGTTTCGTGGTCAACAGGATGCTTGTGCCTATGATAAATGAGGGAATATTCCTGCTGGACGAAGGCGTAGCATCTCCAAAGGACATTGATTTGGCAATGAAGAAAGGTGCGGGAATGCCCATGGGCCCACTAGAGCTTGCGGACATGGTCGGCCTTGACGTTACTCTGGACGTATGCAACCTGTTTTACCAGCAGTTCGGTGACCCAAAATACAGGCCATCGGTGCTGCTTAAAAGGATGGTTGATGCAGGGTATCTTGGAAAAAAATCAGGTAGGGGCTTTTACACCTACTAACCTAATTATTTGACCTGCTTAATGTCTTTCAGCTGTTTGTTAACGAGGACAACTGTCGGGCTTACAATATATTTTGATTTCGAAATTCTCGCAATGGAGACAAGAGCGCTTCTGTTCCTGTTGGCCTTGAAGAAACCCTTAATTTCCTTGACAAGGGTCTTGCTAACCATCAGTTCTACATATATCTGGTTGCCCATGTGGAACCACGTGGCTATTATTGATCCACTTTCTACGTTTTCCACGTCCTCCCTGTCTATTTCAAAATCAAATCTTTGCCCGATTTCTATTTTCAACTTTCCGACCTTGCAAGTATAGAAAAAACTGAATTATTTAAGTTTTTTCTGTATGTCTCAGGTCTCAAAGTTCTTATATAGTGCCCGAAAAAATAATGAAATGGCTTTCCAGACGTTTCCGAATCACTCTTCGCTTTCAAGCAATTTGATGTTGAGAAGCCGCTCAAGTTTCCTGGCAACCTTGATTTCAGGGAGTAAATCGCCCCTCTCTATACTAGAGATGACATTCTTTTTCTCGAGTAGTTTTGCAGCCAGTTCATCCTGGGTCATGGAAAGCCTCTCCCTGGCATTTTTGATCAGTTCTGCATATTCCGGCACCACATCAAGGTCCTCTACGTTCTCCCTGCGCCTCCTCTTTGACGATGGCCTAGATGGCGGAACCACAATCCTCTTCTGCGGGATCACAATTGGCTCAGTGCTGCCATGGGCGCTAGGTGTGGAAAACCTGGTTCTGATGCTTTCTGCGGGGGTTCCAAGTCTCGCGCATGAATCACACACATTCAAAACAGCTCCTTCAATTCTGACCTTTTCTAAATGTGGAACTTTTTTCCCGCACATTTCACAATCCATTTCGATCTCAAACATATCTAAAGCTGATTTAATAATTTAATTCCGGTCGGATGAAAGAGTATACATATCTTTTTTAGCAAATTCTGACTCCTCGATGCATTGGATCTCGCATCGCTTGGCATTGCAAAGGTACATGGAAAACTATATACTTCCACCAAGTACAATGATTCTGTATACGGGGAGGATATCAAGAGGATCGAGAAGGTTTATTTCCGCGAGTGGGAACCCAAACGCAGCAAGATTGCTGCAGCAATTCTCAAGAGGGTTAAGGAGCTTCCTTTCAGGAAAAATTCCAGCATTTTATATCTTGGCGCTTCCACAGGCACCACTACAACGCACCTCTCAGACATATGCACTGAGGGAAGGATCTTCGCAATTGAGAAGGCATACGACCCGTTTGTAAAGCTCATCTCCCTTGCGGAGCGCAGGGAAAACATTTACCCCATTCTTGAAGACGCTTCAATACCAGAAAGGTACTCTTTTTTCATGGATGATATTGATATCATATACCAGGATGTTGCCCAGAGGAATCAGGTACAGATTTTCAACGCCAACGCAAGGGCCTTTCCCAAAGTCAAAGAGGCAATGCTGATTCTCAAGATAAGATCCATATCCGGGAAAGGTACTGAGGAAGAGATACTCAGAAGGGAAATGGCAAAAATAGAAGATTTCAAGCCCGTTGAAGTTGTTAACCTGAATCCCTATTCAAAAGCCAATTATCTCATACGGCTGAAGAAATTCTGAAATCAATAAATAAATACATGCAATATAAGGAGAATGTCAGATTTCAAGGAATTCTTTTCAAAAAACGCCGATTCCTATGCAAAAAGCCAATCACATAAGAAAGGTGAGGACCTTGGCCAGCTAATCCAGGCCATAAACCCTGTTAGTTCAGACATAGCCATAGACCTGGCATCAGGCACAGGTTTCACAGCCATGGAACTGGCATTTCACGTATCAAAAGTTGTTGCATTTGACGGAACGAAGGAAATGCTTGAAAAGGCCGAGTCTCTGGCATCAGAAAGGAGAATCAAGAATATAGATTACGTTATCGGAGACGTGTCGGAACTACCTTATCCAGAAAATACCTTTGATATCATCACATGCAGAAGGGCTGCCCACCATTTCACAGACAAGAAGAAGTTTCTTTCTGAATCATTCAGGGTCCTCAAAAAAGGGGGCAGGCTGGGGCTTGTAGATATGGCAGTCCCAGAAAGCGACCAACACAATGTCTTCAACCACATCGAATTCATAAGGGACAATTCCCATATTGCAGCAGAAAAGGTAGAGACATGGAAGAACCTCTTGGAGGATACAGGCTTCAGGCTGTCAAATATACTCACATCAAGTGAGGAATACACGGTGGAAAATTGGCTTTCCCCTGTAAAAATGGAAAGCCCCGAAGGAAAAGATCTGCAGAAATACCTCAAAGAGACTGCAAATGAACTTCTCCTGGAGGGCAATATTAACAGGGAGGAAGGCACTATCCTTAAGGAAAGGTTTGTGATCATCGCAGAGAAACCTTGAAAAAATAAGGTTCAGTTTATGGCAAAAAAGTCAATTAGCACAGGGGAACTTGACCTGGAATTCTTCAGGCAATCTGGTTTTCAAAAGAAATCATGCATATCATGCGGCCATTACTTCTGGTCACTGGACAGCAACAGGAAAACCTGTGGCGACCCTCCATGCGACTCCTATTCTTTCATAGGAAACAGCCCTGTAAACAGACATTACTCACTCAAGGAAGTGAGGTCACTGTTTCTGGACTTCTTCAAGCAAAACCACAAGATCATTCATCCATATCCTGTGGTTCCTAGATGGAGGGACGATGTCCTCCTGGTAAATGCATCCATATACAATTTCCAGCCGCATGTTACTTCCGGCAGGGTATCCCCGCCAGGAAACCCCCTCGCCATGTCCCAGCCTTCAGTAAGGATGCTGGACACAGACCTCGTAGGTGAAACTGGAAGGCACCTGACATCATTTGAAATGATGTGCCATGATTCGTTCAACTACAAAGACAAGTTCGTATACTGGAAAGAGGAAACAACACAGTACTGCCACAGGTTCCTCACTGAAGCCATGGGCATAGACTCAAGGCTCATCAGCTACAAGGAAAAGCCTTGGTCTGGCGGCGGCAACGGCGGCAATGCTTTCGAAGTTCTCATAAGTGGCCTTGAAGTTGCCACACTGGTGTTCATGGATATGGCCATAGATCCTGAGGGGACCGTAGAAATTGACGGAAACAAATATTCAAAAATGGACATGATGATTGTTGACACAGGATATGGCCTTGAAAGGCTTGTGTGGCTTTCCAATGGAACAGCAACAGTCTACCAGGCAGTTCTCCCATATGCTATAGACCATATTGTGGTTAATTCTGGTATCGGGCAGTGGAACCCTGAAAGCCTTGCTCTTCTCTCCAGGCATTCTGCTGAGATTGAGCCATTCGACAGGGACACTGTCCTTGAAAAGAGCTATCCTGAGATGAAGGAAAGGGGCCTAGTGGACAGCATGGAGGCGCTTGAAAGGCAATTTGATCTTGCAAAGGCTGTATACACAATTGCAGACCATACGAAAACCCTGCTTATCCTGTTCTCCGACTATGTGATACCAAGCAACGTTAAGGTTGGTTACCTGGCAAGGCTTCTCATCAGGAGGGCATTAAGGGCTAAAGCGGAATGCGGATACATCGGTTCGCTCTTTGACCTCATAAAGCTGCACCACCAGCATCTGAAAGACGTTATTCACAATTTCCCTGAAGCATTCATCCTGGAGGCCATCAGTGAAGAGGAGAGGAAGTATGGAGAACTGGAGCAGAAGAGCGAAAGCCTCATTCTCAGGATCTTTGACAAAAAGGGGGCCCTTACCACTGAGGACCTCATAACACTCTACGATTCATCCGGAATCGTTCCTGAAACTGCCGCTAGAATCGTGAAGGAAAAAAGGGGCTCCAGGATTTCTATTCCGGGTGACTTCAACTCACTCATCACATCCCTTCATGAGAAACCGGAGGCAGCGAAGAGGAACATTGTTGAATATCCGGACCTCTTTACCAGGCCACTGTACTATGATGACACTTCAATCAAGGAATTCAATGCCCTTGTCCTGTATTCCAATGGGAAAGAGATTATCCCCAACCAGACTGCCTTTTACCCTGACGGGGGCGGGCAGCCCACCGATCTGGGCTTTTTCACATACAGGGGGAAAAGGGTCGAAATGCTGGGTGCAACAAAACATGGCAGGTCAATCGTGCATAAGGTAGAGTCGGATATCCCGGAACATTCTAGAATAATCGGGCATGTCGATTATTTCAGGAGGCACAGGTTGATGGTTCACCACTCATCCACGCATCTTTTGCTTGGAGTATTGAGGGAAGTCCTCGGTGAACATGTCTGGCAAAGTGGGGTTCAGAAAGGAGTTGACAGGTCAAGGATTGACGTCACGCACTTCAGGAAGCCATCAGACAGTGAGATTAGGCAGATAGAGAAGAAGTGCCTTGAATATATAACACAGGGAAGGGCTATCGCAGTCAGGAACATGGAGTGGAACAAGGCCATAGGCAAGTACGGTTTCAGACTCTTCGAAGGTGGTGTACCGGAAGGCAGCACCATAAGGGTAGTTGAGATTGACGGTGTTGATGCCGAGGGATGTGGCGGCACCCACCTCAAGAATACTTCTGAAATCGGGTTCTTGAAGATATTGAAAGTTGAAACTATCCAGGAAGGTATACAGAGGTTTACTTTTGCTGCAGGAGAAGCAGCCCTTGATTACGTCCAGGACATATATGCCACGGAGCAGTTTATGGAAGGGGAACTCTCTACTGTGCAGGAAAAAGTTCCCAGTTCCATTTCAAAACTCATATCGGAAAACCTTGAACTTAAGAAGGAGAAAGATAAGCGCACCAAGGATGTAGTGGAATTAGCCATTTCAAACAGCGATACACTGGGCATTCCCGGATCAGATTCGCTGTTCATAACGGGCAGCTTCAGCGAAGATGAACTCAAGGGAATAATAAGTGCTGTTTTTTCCCAAAAGAAGGAACTTGCTTTCATTCTGAACATTAAGGGTGGTATTTCTGATCTCAGAATTGTCTCTTCAAAGCAGGAAGCTCTTGCCATAGGGGAAAAGCTGGTTGCAACTACAGGGGCCACTCTTCATGGAACAAAAAGGCATGCGCAACTTTCCGGGCAATTCCACATTGATAAAAGGTTAATAAGGGGCATTTTTGATCAAAGCTAAGCCCGGGGTTAACTGATGACCGATCAGGAAGAACGAAAGCTTATCCTTGACACTGTTTCCAGGTATTACGAATTCACTTCCTACGAAGTTGGAGAAGACACATTTACCCTGAGGGTTCCCGAATTTCACCTCCAGCCTGACCATAATTTTACCAGATTGTCCAAAGAACTCGACAAGCTAGGTTTTCTTGCATTTACCGATGCAAGTGACGTTGATGAGATAATCGTCATGCGCAAGCCCAACACACAGAAGAAGACCGATTCAAGGATCAAATTTGCGCTTCTTGCAGCCACTATTGGTTCAGCCATATATTATGGGTACCAATACCAGGCAAGCTACCAGGGATCTGCCGATTTCCTCAATAGCCTTGCAACATCGCTGATCTTCTACATGCTTCCTCTTACAGTTATTTTTGCAGGAAGGGAAGCTGCAAAATATGTTGCCATGAAGAAGAACGGCATGCAGTACCCCTTTCCAATTTTCCTACCAAACCCGCTTGGAATAGGCTCTATGGGAATGATTAATTCTCCAAACAGGCCCTATGTAAGCAAACGTGCCATGATAGAATCAGGTGGGTACTCAATCATAGCCGGGTTTTTCATTTCTATCGTTTTCCTCATTATTGGCTCACTGACAACTTATAATTTCCCGCCTGCTGCCCCAATCGTAAATTCCCAGGTGCAGACAGTTGGCTCTCCCCTTGTACTCCAATTCATTGCCAGTCCCCTTATCCCCTCCAATGGCATTCTTGATCCTCTGGCCCTTGCTGGTTGGGCAGGGATCGTCATAACCGCCTTCAACGCACTTCCACTGGGTTTCCTTGATGGCGGGCTCATATCGTCTGCACTTTTTGGAAGAAAGGCCATCTACCTTTCCTACATTTCTCTTTTTGTAATCATTGCACTGAGCATAATTTATCCTCCATGGATAATTCTTGCTGTCTTTGCTCTCCTGGTTGGGCTCAAAGGGCCGCAGCCCCTGAACAACATTACGCCTATCCACGTAAATACAAAGGCGATAGCTGCTGTCTCGTTTGCAATCATTGTGCTTGGCCTCGCCCCATTCCCTTTCCACACAAGCACGAACACTTTCACTACAGAAATCTCCCAGCAGTATTTCCTTATTTACAACGGAGGCTCGGACACGGTCAACTTCAACATAACAGTAAACAATACGGGCCAGTCGACTATTGTACCTGCTTTTGAAATCTCTCCAACTTTGAGATACAATATGTCCGGTGAAAGCAGGTCCATTGCACCCGGGAACCAGGTCAACTATTCCCTGAGTGTGGTGCCTCCTGCGAACATGCCATTAGGTTTCAGCAAGTATGTCTTGACGGTGAATTCCGGGAATTATTACCAGAGCAAGACCATTTCCATATTCAAGGTAAACACCAGTAGCCTGCTGGAATTCAACAATTACAACCCTTATACCATAATACCAGACAAGAACGGCTCTGTATCCCTGGCCCTTACATCAAATGAGATGGAGAGCATCCATATTGTTTCCATCGGGGGGCCAAATATATCTTTTTCATATTACCTCAACAATCAGCTTTCGAAGATAACCTATACATCCAATCTCGCTTATCTTCTACTGTCTCCTACTCCAACCAGCACTTTTACCATTGGGCCCGGAAATGCTACTATGATCAATCTCTCACTGAATTCTTCACCCAATTACTGGTACATTGTAGCCTATGACCAGAATTACACTGCCGCAATAGCCCAGTACAAAATATGAGTGGAAATTATGCTAAAAGTTGGCATCATAGTTAACCCCATTGCGGGATGTGGACAGTTTTTGAACCTAAAAGGTTCTGATAGCCTCAGCCTGAAGGATTGTCCAAGATCAATCTCACTCGAGAAGGCCGTGGAATTCCTAGGGGAAACCGGGGACCTGGATATCGAATACTTCACTGTATCGGGTAAGATGGGTGAGGAAGCGTTCAGAAAAGCTGGAGTCGAGAAGTACTCAATTGTATACTCATACACAGGCGAATGCAGTTCAAAGGACACCATATGTGCCGCGAAAACGATGATGTCGAAGGGTGTTAATGTCCTTGTGTTCTTTGGAGGGGACGGGACTGCAAGGAATATAGTAGATGCTGGTTTTTCCATGCCTGTAATTGGTGTCCCCCTTGGCACAAAAATGTTTAGTTCTGTATTTGCAATTAGCATAGCAAGGGCCGTGCAGATCTTGCGTACGTTGGCCACAGGCGGGATCCCTGAATTTGGGGAAGCGGACGTTATTGACCTGAACGAAGCTGCTTATGAAAAAGGGGAGATGGGGCTTTCCAGCTATGGCAACCTGATAATACCGAAAAGCGAACTAATGATGTCGCAATCCAAAGCGGAGTATCCTGAAACCAGTGCTGAAGCCATTGCCCAGTACATAATCGACGGAATGCAGGGGAATGTCAATTACCTCATTGGCCCAGGATCAACCTGCAAGAGCATTAATTCGCTTCTTGGCCTCGACAGCAGCCTTCTTGGGTTTGATCTGGTACGGAACGGTTCACTCGTCGGAAAAGACCTAAGCGAAGAGGAAATTTTTCGCATATCAGAACAGGAAACTAGAATTATCCTTTCACCAATAGGCGGGCAGGGTTTTCTGCTGGGAAGGGGGAATAAACAGCTTTCTGCACGCATCATATCCAATGTCGGCTTCAAGAATATAATTGTAGTTGCATCAGAAGAAAAACTCAGGTACATCAGGGGGTTATACGTAGACATCTGGGACAGCGAAACAATTGAAAAACCAAAATTTATCAAAGTCCTCTTCAGCTACGGTAGGTTCAAACTTATGCCGGTGATATTTTGATTATCTGAAAAATATTCGGCAATTGATAGATTTTTGTGCCAAAATTAGCAAAATGTTTAATAAAGAAGGACATACCAGTTCAGTGAGAGAACTGGAACAGGAAGGAAAAGCATTTTCCGATCTCACAAAAATGGTGAAAAAATCACCGCACTGGAGCATTCTACTGGTGCTTACAGCAGTTGTGCTCTTTGTTGATTATTTCTTCATCAGGAGCCTATTTATAGTGATTGTGGGCGTCCTTGGTTCATACATACTGGTGATATGCTTGGACACGATATTTGTCAGGATAACAAAGACCCACTTTCCTGTAAGAAGAATCCTTTTCCTTAACTTCATGTCTTTGGGCCTCTCATCCATTTTCTTCTGGATTATCTCAATCATCCATCTGTTCCAGAGCCTGGAGGCTCTCCTGATGGTTTCAATATCTTCGGCCACACTCCTCAGGGTCCTGATATTCTACACATATTATTCAGACAAGCTTTCAAAGTTCTTCATACCTGCCCTTAACTACACATACGCAGCAATATTTGCGCTTACAATAGCTTTCAGGGATCTTGCAACGGTAATTCCGTTCATAATCTCTTCAATCATATACGTCATCGGGGGAATAATCTTCGTCAAGAGTTCCACAAAGGAATTTTCTAAGGAATACGGGGAAAGCGCAACAAAAATTATACAGATGTTCCTCAATTACAACAACAGTGAGGACAGCATTGAGGTTGGGAACAAGTTCTTCGCCCAGTTGTATGCACACAGCAGGCGCGTTCCGGTAAAGGTCATAGATGTCCTCAGGAAGGACGATTCCCGCATGGTAACAATGGTCTTTCCATATGTTCACCCGGGGCCATTCGGAACACTGGGTTCTAGTGACCTCCCACTGAGGCTCCAACACAGGCTGTCTGACCTTGGAACTGATCTGATGGTGTTCCACACTACAACCACAAACAGCAACAATTGTTCCGGAGACACCGATATCGATGAGATAGCCGCTGGTGTCAATCAATGCATTAATGGGATGGAGTACACCGACACAATTTCAAGATTTAAGAGAATAAATGTTGGAAAATATGTAATTGGCATGCAAAAATTCGGAAATTACGGTTTTGGTGCCATCATTCCAGAGAGGGAGCCATTCGATGATGTTAAGCTGAAAGAAGGGCTTGACATTATGCACCACGTTGAAAGGGGTGCCATGAAGGAGTTTGCAGTCATTGATGCGCAGAACTGCTTTGTTGAAAAGGCTCCTGAGCTTGATAACTGCGAGGGTATGGAAAAAGCATTCTCACGTGAACTCAACAGGCTGGAAACAAAATACCCGGCCCGTATGGGTTATTATAGGATTCATGAACCAATGCCAGAATTGGGGTCCATGGGAATACAGGCATTCGTTACCGAAGCAGGAGACAAGTTCCAGGCAGTAGTGCTAACAGACTCAAATAACATAACAAGGGAAGTGGTGGAACTATCCAGGAAAATGGTTGAGAATGAGATAAGCAATCTTGAAATCTACACCACCGATAACCATTACGTAAACGCGAATAACCTTGACATTAACCCGCTTGGAAGAAGCGGAAACCCAATGGAAGCTGCGGATATGATTAGGCGCACGGTGCAGATGGCCAAGAATAGTGTCACAGATGTGAAAATAGGAATGAAGAGCCATACGGTCAGGGTGAAAATGGGGGAGGAAAACACCTACCAGAGGCTCATTGACTCAGTATTCAATTCGCTCAGGATGGCTAAATATACCATACTCATAACGATCCCGTCCAGCATAATAGCCTCCATAGCCATATTCAGATTCGTACTGCCAGTCCTGTAATTAATATTCACTGCATAAAAAGTAAACAGGCAAATGGCTCAATTGTCAGATAATGTCTGACACCTTATGTAGGTAAATATGTGGTGGAACGTGTAGTTAAGGGTACATGTATGTTGTCTGCCAAGAAGATTTATATATATCCATGCGAATTTGATGTCATGGAGTTAATAGCAGATGGAAACATCATTAGATCTCTGAACCGAAGCGAATTGAGGCGCAAGGTTCTGTTCTATATGCTTTCCATTTACCCCTACAGGTCCTATCTCTCTGAGATATCACGTGCAGTGAAATCAGATCCTTCAAATGTGAAGGGCTGTCTCGAGGGCCTTGGCGTCAGATACACCGGAGAAGAATCATTAGTTGGCCTCGGACTGATATCCGTAGAGCAGACAAAGAACGGATTCAAGTACTACAAGGTTAACCAGGATTATATTGAGGACATTAAAGGCCTCAGAACCATGTTTAACCACAAAAAAGTTTTCGCAGTAGAAATCGGATAACACCTGAACGGGTGTTATCAAGGTTTTCCTTTTCTAAACTGAATTTTGTAGCTTCCCTGCAATTGGAAAGGCTTAATAGTTTAATTTAAATAGAGTGGTGGTGGACAGTACGGTAGAAACTGTAGATGAATGGGTAAAGAAGTTGAACGTCAACTCCACAAAAGATGTTCAGGTGCCCAGGATTCTTTTTGACCAGGTTGTAGGACAGGAGGAGGCCAGAGAAGTCGTCAAGAAAGCGGCTTTGCAGAAGAGACATGTTCTTCTGATTGGCGAACCTGGAACTGGAAAATCAATGCTGGCCCAGTCAATGGTAGATTTCCTGCCAAAGGATGAGCTGGAAGACATACTAGTGTTCCCTAACCCTGAAGATTCAAACAGACCAAAAGTAAAAACACTCCCGGCAGGAA